>DASPIV010000816.1:0-2055 GCA_035628955.1 Bordetella sp. | reverse complement strand
CTGCTCAAGGTGAACGCCAACGGCTCGCAAGTGCGGCTGGCCGACGTGGCGCGCGTCTCGCTGGGCGCGCAGAACTATTCCATCGACAGCTATTTCAATGGCAAGCCCGCCTCGGGCCTGGCCATCAAGCTGGCACCGGGCGCCAACGCGCTGGATACGGTCGACGCGGTGCGCGACACGATCAACAGCCTCAAGCCGTTCTTCCCGCCCGGCATGGATGTGGTCTATCCCTACGACACGTCGCCCTTCGTGTCGCTGTCGATCGAAAGCGTGATCCATACCCTGATCGAGGCCATCATCCTGGTGTTCCTGGTGATGTACCTGTTCCTGCAGAACTTCCGGGCCACGCTGATTCCCACCCTGGCCGTGCCGGTGGTGCTGCTGGGTACGTTCGGCGTGCTTGCCGCGTTCGGCTATTCCATCAACACCCTGACGATGTTCGGCATGGTGCTTGCCATCGGCCTGCTGGTCGATGATGCCATCGTGGTGGTGGAAAACGTCGAACGTGTCATGGCCGAAGAGGGCCTGTCGCCCCGGCAGGCCACACGCAAATCCATGGACCAGATCACTGGCGCGCTGGTCGGTATTGCGCTGGTATTGTCGGCCGTGTTCGTGCCCATGGCATTCTTCGGCGGGTCCACGGGCGTGATCTACCGGCAATTCTCGATCACCATCGTGTCGTCGATGGTGCTGTCGGTGCTGGTGGCCATCGTCTTCACGCCGGCGCTGTGCGCGACCCTGCTCAAGCGCATTCCCAAGGGGCACCACGCCACCAAGACAGGCTTCTTTGGCTGGTTCAACCGCTTCTTCGACCGTTCGACCCACGGCTATGCCAATTCGGTGGCACGTGGCCTGAGCCGCACCAGGCGGCTGATGCTGATCTATCTGGTGTTGCTGCTGGTCATGGGCTGGATGTTCACGCGCATTCCCACGTCGTTCCTGCCCAACGAAGACCAGGGCATCCTGTTTGCGCAGGTGCAGGCACCGGCCGGCGCCACCGCCGAGCGCACCAGCCAGACCGTGGCGGCGGCCACCCGCTATCTGCTCGAAGACGAGAAGGACGCCGTGGCGTCGGTGTTCGCGGTGCACGGTTTCAGCTTCGGCGGCCGCGGCCAGAATTCGGCCATCATGTTCATCAAGCTGCGCGACTGGAGCGAACGCGGCGACGCCGCGCTGAAGGTCGACGCGCTGGCCACGCGCGCCAATGCTTATTTTTCCAAAAATCTGCACGATGCGCGCGTCACCGCCTTCGCGCCGCCCGCGGTCATGGAACTGGGCAACGCGCTGGGCTTCGACTTCCAGTTGCTGGACCAGGCCGGCCTGGGCCATGAACGGCTGGCCGAGGCGCGCGACCATTTCCTGGCCGAAGCCGCGAAGAGCCCCAAACTGGTGGGCGTGCGGCTCAACGGCATGCAAGACGCGCCGCAGTACCAACTGGATATCGACCGCGAAAAGGCGCGGGTGCTGGGCGTGGCCATTGCCGACATCAACAACACATTGTCGACTGCCTGGGGCGGGTCGTACGCCAACGACTTCCTCGACCGCGGCCGCGTGAAGAAAGTGTATGTGCAAGGCGAGGCGGCGGCGCGCATGCTGCCCGACGACCTGAACAAATGGTATGTGCGCAACAAGTCGGGCGACATGGTGCCTTTCTCGGCCTTTGCGTCGGCCCACTGGACCTACGGCCCCCAACGCCTGGACCGCTATAACGGCGTGCCCTCGTTCAACATCCAGGGCCAGGCGGCGCCGGGCTACAGCTCGGGCGAAGCCATGGCCGAAATGGAACGCATCGCGGCCACCATGCCCACGGGCGTGGGCTATGACTGGACCGGCCTGTCGTACGAAGAGCGCCTGTCCGGCTCGCAGGCCCCGGCCTTGTACCTGATTTCGCTGATCGTGGTGTTCTTGTGCCTCGCCGCCTTGTATGAAAGCTGGGCCATCCCGACCTCGGTCATGCTGGTGGTGCCGCTGGGGGTCATCGGCGTGCTGGCCGCCACCTTGCTGCGCGGCCTGTCCAACGACGTGTACTTCCAGGTCGGGCTGCTCACCACGGTG
>DASPIV010000815.1:0-3679 GCA_035628955.1 Bordetella sp. | reverse complement strand
GGCAGGATATCGGCGGCTGGACGCCCGACCGCATTGCGCGTGCCGGCCTGGCCATCGTGCCGGAAGGGCGGCAGTGCTTTCCCAACCTGACGGTGCGCGAGCACCTGACGGCGTTTACCGCGGCGCGCAATCCCGACATCGTCCAGCCCTGGACGGTCGAGCGGGTGCTGGAATTGTTCCCACGACTGGGCGAGCGCGCCCGCAACATGGGCAATCAGCTGTCTGGCGGCGAACAGCAGATGCTGGCCATCGGGCGCGCGCTGGTGACCAACCCGCGCCTGCTGGTGCTGGACGAGGCCACCGAGGGCCTGGCGCCGCTGGTGCGCGAAGAGATCTGGTCCTGCCTGGGCACCCTGCGCGCGGCGGGGCAGACCATCCTGGTCATCGACAAATATGTCGAACGCCTGCTGGCGCTGGCCGACCGCCACGTCATTCTGGAACGCGGCCGGGCTGTCTGGACGGGCGATTCCACCGCGCTGAATGCCGATCGCAGCCTGTGGGAACGGTATCTGGGCGTGTAACGCCGGCGCCGTGCCCGCGCCGGACTGAACGGGCACGGGCCTTGCTGCGCCGGGGCATGCCAGTACGGAGCACACCATGTCGACGACTTCCCCCTACGCCACCGTGGCCCCCTTGCGCAGCGATATCGACCAGCGGCAGGGCCCGTTGGTGCTGGAGTTCGGCACCGGGTGGTGCGGCTATTGCCAGGCCGCGCAACCGCTGATCGAGCAGGCCTTCGGCGCCTATCCGCAGGTCGAGCACCTGAAAATCGAAGACGGCGCCGGCCGCCCGCTGGGCCGTTCGTACGGGGTCAAGCTGTGGCCGTCGCTGATCTTCCTGCGCGACGGGCAAGAGGTGGCGCGCCTGGTGCGGCCCACTCGCGCGCAGGATATCGCCCGGGCCTTGGGCGACATCGCCTGACCCCCATCCTGTACTTCTTGCCACTGCCTGCATGCCAGTATATAGTTGAAACCTAAACTAATTGGCCAGCCGGATCCTGCCGGCGGCCACCCCCGGTTTCACGGAGCCTGTTGCGCAATGAAAATCGTCTGCCTGGGCGGTGGCCCCGCCGGCCTGTACTTCGGCCTGCTGATGAAGCTGCAGGATCCCGCCAATGAAGTCACCGTCATCGAGCGCAACCGGCCGTACGACACTTTCGGCTGGGGCGTGGTGTTCTCGGACGCCACGATGGACAACCTGCGCCAGGCCGACCCGGTTTCGGCGCAGACCATCGGCGATGCGTTCAACCACTGGGACGACATCGATATCCATTTCAAGGGCCGCAGCGTACGCACCCACGGGCATGGATTCATCGGTATCGGCCGCAAGAAGCTGCTGAACATCCTGCAGGCCCGTTGCGAAGCCGTAGGGGTGAGCCTGGTGTTCGAGACCGTCGTGCAAGACGACCAGGCCGTGGCTCGGCAGTACGATGCCGACCTGGTCATTGCCTCGGACGGCATCAACAGCCCGGTGCGCACCCGCTATGCCGACACCTTCCAGCCCGACATCGACACGCGGCGCTGCCGCTTCGTGTGGCTGGGCACCACCAAGGTGTTCGACGCCTTCACCTTCGCCTTCGTGCAAACCGGGCACGGCTGGTTCCAGGCGCATGCCTATCGGTTCGAAGACGGCCTGTCGACCTTCATTATCGAGACACCGGAAGAAACCTGGCAGGCGGCCGGCATCGGCGACATGAGCCAGGAAGAGGGCATCGCCTATTGCGAGCAACTGTTCGCTCCCTGGCTGGACGGCCACAAGCTCATCAGCAACGCGACGCACCTGCGCGGGGCCGCCATCTGGATCCGCTTTCCGCGCGTCATCTGCGACACCTGGGTGCACTGGAACACGCTGGACACCGCGCGCGGCGCGCGCCGCGTGCCGGTGGTGTTGATGGGCGACGCCGCCCACACCGCGCACTTTTCGGTGGGCTCGGGCACCAAGCTGGCGCTGGAAGACGCCATCGAACTGGCGCGCTGTCTGGGGGGCGCCGAAGGCAGCGTGGAACACGGCCTGCAGCACTACCAGGACGTGCGCAGCGTCGAAGTGCTGAAAATCCAGAACGCCGCGCGCAATTCCACCGAATGGTTCGAGAATGTGCAGCGCTATGCCGGGCTCGACCCGGATCAGTTCGCCTACTCGCTATTGACCCGCTCGCAGCGTATTTCGCACGAAAACCTGCGGGTGCGCGACCCTGCCTGGGTCGAGGGCTACGAACGTTCGCTGGCGGCGCGCGCCGGCGTGGCCGATATGGCGGCAACGGCCGGCGCGCGCCCACCATTGCCCATGCTGACGCCTTACCGGATGCGCGGCGTCGAACTGAAGAACCGCATCGTCGTATCGCCGATGGCCATGTATTCCTGCGTGGACGGGGTGCCGGGGGAGTTCCACCTGGTGCACCTGGGCGCGCGGGCGCTGGGCGGCGCCGGCCTGGTCATGGTCGAGATGACCTGCACCTCGCCCGATGCGCGCATCACGCCGGGTTGCCCCGGGCTGTGGACCGATGAACAGGCCAGCGCTTTCGCGCGTATCGTCGATTTCGTGCACGGCCACAGCGATGCGCGCATCGGCGTGCAGTTGGGGCACGCCGGCCGCAAGGGGTCCACCCAGCTGGGCTGGCAACAGATGGATCATCCCCTGGCCGAGGGCAACTGGCCGCTGCTGTCGGCATCGGCCCTGCCTTATCTGCCCGGTATCTCGCAAACGCCGCGCGCCATGGACCGCGCCGACATGGACCGCGTGCGCGACGATTTCGCCGCCGCCGCGCGCCGCGCCGCGCAGGCCGGTTTCGACTGGCTGGAACTGCACTGCGCCCACGGCTACCTGCTGTCCTGCTTTATTTCGCCACTGACCAACCAGCGCGGCGACGAATACGGCGGCAGCCTGGAAAATCGCCTGCGCTATCCGCTGGAAGTATTCCGCGCCGTACGCGAGGCGTGGCCGCAAGAGCGCCCCATGTCGGTGCGCATTTCCGCGCACGATTGGGTCGAAGGCGGCATCACGGCCGACGATGCCGTCGAGATCGCGCGCCATTTCAAGGCTGCCGGGGCAGACATGATCGATTGCTCGTCGGGCCAGGTCAGTCCCGAGCAGCACCCGGTGTATGGGCGCATGTACCAGACGCCTTTCGCCGACCGCGTGCGCAACGAGGCGGGCATCGCCACCATTGCGGTGGGCGCCATTTTCGAGGCCGACCATGCCAACGGCATCATCGCCTCGGGCCGGGCCGACCTGTGCGCCCTGGCGCGCCCGCACCTGGCCGATGCCTCATGGACGTTGCGCGAAGCAGCGCGCGTGGGGTACTGCGATACGGTCTGGCCGCGCCAGTACGCCGCGGGCAAGCGGCAACTGGAAGCCAACTTCGAACGCGCCGCCACACTGGCGCAACAGGACACCAAATGAACGATCCGGCACACCCGCTGGAAGGCCGCCACGCCCTGGTTACCGGTGGCGCCCGCGGTATCGGGCTGGCCTGCGCCCGCGCGCTGCAGCAACGCGGCGCCACGCTTACCTTGCTGGGGCGGGATCGCGCCGCGCTGGATGCGGCCGTGGCTTCGCTGGCCGGGCAGGGCCCGGTGCGAGCAGTGGTGGCCGACATCGCCGACCAGGCCTCGGTGCAGGCCGCCTTCGAGCAGGCCGGGCAGGACGCCGGCCCGGTCGGCATCCTGGTCAACAACGCCGG
>DASPIV010000814.1:0-22034 GCA_035628955.1 Bordetella sp. | reverse complement strand
GCCATGCGCCATCGTGACGCGTCTGCCCGGCGGCTACGAGCCCGCGCCGGGCGAGGCCCATTGCGCCCTGGCTGGCGCCACCCTGGCACGCGCCCACCTGGCCGCGCGCGACTTCGCGCTGCACCAGCCCAATCTGCGCGGCCTGGCCTGGTGGGTGGAAACCGCGCCCAAGGTGCTGCCCTTCCTGGATTCCGCCCAGACACAACTGCTGACCCGCGAATTGGCCGATCAGCAACGCGTGGCGGCCACGCCAGCCTGGCAAGCGCTGCCGGCGGGGCCGGCCCACTGTGACCTGTTCCGCGACAACGTGCTGTTCGCCGGTACCTTCGAAGACCCGCTCATGGGCGGCATCATCGATTTTTACTTTGCCGGCTGCGACACCTGGCTGTTCGACGTGGCGGTCAGCGTCAACGACTGGTGCATTGAACGCGAAAGCGGTGTTTTCGTACCCTCGCTGCTGCAAGCCTGGCTGCAGGCGTACGCTTCGGTACGCCCGTTCACCAACGACGAAAGACAGGCCTGGCCGCATATGCTGCGCGCCGCGGCGCTGCGCTTCTGGCTGTCGCGGCTGTACGATTATTTCCTGCCCCGCCCTGCCCAGACGCTCAAGCCCCATGACCCGCGCCATTTCGAAAGAGTGTTGCAAGCACGCCACCGCCCAGACGTGCCGGCCTTGCCCTAGGCGCGGTGGCCCGCATAATTGAGTGTAAATCCCAATCTACGATCGCAACCGACACCTATGCAAGCAGCATCCCTACCCGCATCTTCCGGTTGGCAATGGGTACGAGACGGCCTGCGGCTGTTCATGAAGCAGCCGCTGGCCGTGTTCACCTGGGCGTTGGCCATCAGCCTGCTGGTACTGTTTGCGACCTTCACACCGCCAGTGGGGCCGCTGCTGTTCGTGGCCCTGATGCCGGTCGTGACACTGATGACGCTGTCGGCCTGCAAGCATATCGACGCCGATCGGATCATGCTGCCCTCGATGTGGCCCAAGCCGCTGATGCGCCCGGGCGTGTTCAAGAAAATGCTGATCATCGGCGTCCTGTATGCCGTACTTTGCATCGCGGCCGGCCTGGTGTCGTTCATGCCGTTCGCCAGCGCACTGACCGAAGGCATGCGGGTCGCATCGATCGAACAGGACCTTACGCCTTTCATCAGCGCCATGCGAGTCCCGCTGGCGTTGTTCGGCGTGCTCTACATCATTATTGCCGCACTGTTCTGGCATGCGCCCGTGCTGGTTGCCTGGCATGGCCTGCGCATCGGCCAGGCGCTGTTTTTCTCGGGCATTGCCTGTTGGCGCAACAAGTGGCCGTTCCTGGTTTATGGCACGGCCTGGGTCCTGGTGTTCTTGTTCATCGACTTGTGCGCGGGGCTGCTGGTCAGCGCGGGCGTGCCGTCGCAGTTGGCCGGCACGCTGCAGATTCCGTTCAATATCGCCGCGGGCGGCGTGCTGTATTGCAGCTTCTATCCCGCTTATACGTCGGTATTCGGCATCGAAGACACGCACGCGCACCTGGATGGCGGCTCGAACGACCGCACCCAGTCGGAAGCCTGAAGCCGGCTTAGTACTGCGGCGCGGCGGAGAAATTCAGGAAGCGCGTGCTGGACCCCTGGAACGTGAGCCGTACCGTGCCGATGGGCCCGTTACGCTGCTTGCCCACGATGATCTCGGCCGTACCCTTGTCGGGCGAATCGGGGTTGTAGACTTCATCGCGATAAATGAACAGGATCAAGTCGGCATCCTGTTCGATAGCGCCCGATTCCCGCAGGTCGCTCATTACCGGCCGCTTGTTGGGCCGCTGTTCCAGGCTGCGGTTGAGCTGTGACAGTGCGATCAGCGGGCAGTTCAGTTCCTTGGCCAGACCCTTGAGCGAACGGCTGATTTCCGAGATTTCGGTTGCCCGGTTCTCGCCCCCGCCGTTGCCCGACATCAGTTGCAGATAGTCGATGATGATCAGGCCCAATTGTCCGCACTGGCGAGCCAGGCGGCGCGTGCGCGCGCGAACTTCCATCGCGCTGAGGGCGGGCGTTTCGTCGATGTAGACCTGGGCGTCCTGCATCAGTTGTACCGCGTGCGTGACGCGCGGCCAATCGTCGGCCACCAGCTTGCCGGTACGCATGCGATGCTGATCGAGCATGCCCACCGAGCCCAGCATACGCATCGCCAACTGCACGGCGCCCATTTCCATCGAGAACACGGCTACCGGCAGGCCTTGCTCGATGGCCACGTGCTCGCCGATGTTCATCGAGAACGAGGTCTTGCCCATCGACGGGCGGCCCGCCACGATGACCAGGTCGCCGGCTTGCAGGCCTGAGGTCATCTTGTCCAGATCGGTGAATCCCGTGGGCACGCCGGTGACGTCGGAATCGCCCTCGCGGTGATACAGCTCGTCGATGCGCTCGACTACCTGCGTCAGCAGGGGCTGGATTTCCTGGAACCCGGCCGAACCTTTCTCGCCTTCCTGAGCGATCTTGAAAACCTTGGACTCGGCCTCGTCCAGCAGTTGGCGCGCCTCTTTGCCCTGCGGATTGAGCGCGGCCGCGGATATCTCGTCGGCAATCGACACCAGCTTGCGCAGCATGGCGCGCTCGCGCACGATCTCGGCATAGCGGCGGATGTTGGCGGCCGACGGCGTGTTGTGGGCCAGCGCATTCAGGTAGGCAAGCCCGCCCGTATCCTCGGCCTTGCCGGCGCTGACCAGCGATTCATTGACAGTAATGACATCGGCCGGTCGCGCCAGGCCGATCAGGCGGGCAATGTGGTGCCAGATCAGGCGATGGTCGTGGCGGTAGAAGTCCGCTTCGCCCAGTACGTCGGCGATCCGGTCCCAGGTGGTGTTGTCCAGCAGCAAGCCCCCCAGTACCGACTGCTCGGCCTCGATGGAATGCGGCGGTACGCGCAGGTAATCTAGCTGGGAATCGGCAGGAGTGTTCATCGAATGGACTAGTAGAGAGTTCGCAGGGTGTCGGCCACCCTGAAGAAACCTTGGATATCGCGCCCCGGCAGGCGGCCGGCCACCGGCCGCAGCACGGCGGCGCCGACGCACACCACGCGGGCCAGCCGCTGCAGCCGCGCCCGCACGGCAGGGGCCGGATAGGTATCGAAATAGACGTCCAGCATCAGTTTACCCAGCCCAGGCAGATTATCGTCCTGCAACTTGCGCAGCGCCATCAGCGAGGAAACCAGTTGGAATAGATCGTAGGCCTGCGCCAGGGGCAACGACAAGGCGCCGCCCACGTTTTCCTCGAAGTCTATCCGCCAAAGCTCGCCGTCGCGCAAGGTGATATTGCGGATCTGGGCACCGCCGTGCCAGTGCCCGCGTGCGTGAAAGGCGGCCAGGTCGGCCGCCAAGGCATGCACCCACCGCACCCGTTGCGCAGGGTCGGCATGCCTGACCAGGCCCGCCAGGTCATCGCCCACATGCTCGAGCACCAGCAAGCCCGGCTCTTCCCACCATACCTGGGGAACCCGGCAGCCCGCCTGCCGCAGGCGACGCAGGCGACCTGCTTCGTAGGCCAGGCCGTTGCGCAGCAATACGCTGGGACGGGGGAATTCGCCCAGGAACAGTTTGCAGCCGAAGGCCAGAACCAGCGCACGCAGGTAGCGCAGCACATAGCCCACCGCCAGCAATACCCCTGATCGGCGCCGTTTCACCACGCAGGTGATGCCGTCGATCGTGACTTCGCGCACGGACGGCTCGCGTGCGGCATCGACACTGTCGAGCCATGCCCGCAGGCCAGGAGGCGCTTGATGGTGCGGAGGCGACGGCTGGCTCAAGAGTATCCCCGAAGGTTGAGTACAGATGGGCCGCGGATGGCCCGCCAAGCAAAAAAGCCGGCACGGCCGCCGGCTTTTTTGCTTGGCGTAAACGCGGGTACTTAGGCGATGTCGCCTTCGACCACGACGGTTACGTCCACTGTCACGTCGGCATGCAGCGCAACCTGGATGGGATACTCGCCCACGGCTTTCAGCGGACCGTTGGGCAGGCGCACCTGGCCTTTTTCAACGGCTTCGAAGCCAGCCTTCTTCAGGCCTTCGGCCACGTCGCCATTGGTGACGGAGCCAAACAGACGGCCATCGACACCGGCCTTTTGCACTACCTTGAGCTGGTAACCAGCCAGGCGACCGCCCAGTGCTTCGGCACCGGCCAGCTTTTCAGCCTGGACTTTTTCCAGTTCGGCACGGCGGGCTTCGAATTCCTTCAGGGCGGCGTCAGTGGCACGACGGGCCTTTTTCTGGGGAATCAGGAAGTTGCGGGCGTAACCATCGCGCACCCGGACGATTTCGCCCAGATTGCCCAGGTTGACGACTTTTTCGAGCAGGATGACTTGCATTTCAGTAACCCCGGATCAGTTGTGGTTGTCGGTGTAAGGCAACAGCGCCAGGAAGCGCGCCCGCTTGATGGCGGTGTCCAGCTGGCGCTGGTAGTGTGCCTTGGTGCCGGTCAAACGGGCCGGGATGATCTTGCCGTTTTCTTGCACGAAATCGCGCAGGGTATCGAGATCTTTGTAGTCGATCTCGTCAATCCCGGCGGCGGTGAAGCGGCAGAACTTGCGACGCTTGAACAGCGGGTTCTGCTGCGTGAATTTGCGTTTCTCTTTGCGTTTTCCGAAGAAAGCCATGATGTGCCTCTTAGTCTAGTCGGGCTGGGCTTTATGCCACGGGCCCGTAATCTGTATCTGGTTCCGGTTGAAACTGTCATCCCACCAACGGGTCGCGCCCCGCACTGCCGCCGACTCTGCGGGCAAGCTGCAAATGCAGCTTGACCTTCACCGAATCTTTGCGGGCAGCGGCCAGAAAGCCCTGCACCTGCAGTTCGGTTCCCAGAGGGGTGCCGGCCAACAGTTGCGCCAGATCGCCCAGGGCCACGGCGGTAATCGTGAGTTCGACGCGGCGCGGATGCCCTGCTTCGACGATTTCCGATTCGTGGGCCAGTAGCATTTCCAGCGCTGGCACGCCGGCGGGAGTGTGGCGCAAAGGCTCGCATTCGAGAACGCGGGCGCTGAGTTCCAGGGTGTTCATCCTGCCGGTGGGTAATGGTATGACAGTGACTTTGCCGGGTTACTGGGGCTGGGCTTGGGCCTGAGCCGGCGCCGACGCTTCAGTGCTGGCCTTGCGGGCTTCTTCGCGCTCGACCGACTTCATCATGATCGAGGGCGTGTTCTGGGCCTTTTTGGTCTTGATGACCAGGTGGCGCAGGACAGCATCGTTGTAGCGGAACGAATGCTCGAGCTCGTCGAGGGTGGCTTGGCCGCACTCGATGTTCATGCAAACGTAATGAGCCTTCACCAGCTTCTGGATCGGGTAGGCCAGTTGGCGGCGGCCCCAGTCTTCCAGGCGGTGCACCGTGCCGCTTTGGCCGGTGACGAGCGCCTGGTAGCGCTCGACCATGGCGGGCACTTGCTCGCTTTGGTCCGGATGGACAATGAACACTACTTCGTAGTGACGCATGGGTAAAACTCCTTGAGGATGTCTTGCGCGGCAACCCGAAGACGGCCGGCACGGTGCCTGCACGGTGCCTGATACTGCCGGATAGCCCGCAAGGGGCAGCCCGCCACCCCAAAATAGGGCGATCGAGCAAAGAAAGCCCACGATTATCGCTGATCTTGCATCATTACGCAAGCTGGGGCTACCAAGGGCACCCCGCCCGGCAGCCGGGGCCGGTTTACGACGCTGACCATCACATAACTGATGATCATGAGCAGAAACCATGACCCCAGCTTGGCCGGGGAAACCCAGTCCCAGCCGTGCTGCTGGCTGGGGTAGCGCCAGGCATGGGCGAAAGTGCCTATATTTTCGGCAAACCAGATGAACACCGCTACCAGCACGAAGCCCAGCAGCAGTGGCATGCGGCGGTGAACCCGCCAAATGCGGTAGTGCACCCAGGTGCGGGCGAACAATACGGCGGTCAGCGCGAACAACGCCGCGCGCAGGTCGACCATGTAATGGTGGGTGAAGAAATTGGCGTAGATCAGCGCCGACAAGAACAGCGTGGCGCCCAGCGGGGGATGGCCAGTGAAGCGAAAGTCGAACAGCCGCCAGACCCGCGCCAGGTAACTACCCACGGCCGCATACATGAAGCCCGTGAACAGCGGCACGCCGCCCAGGCGCAGCACGCTGGCCTCGGGGTAGATCCAGGAGCCGACCGAGGTCTTGAAAAGCTCCATGATTGTGCCCACCACATGGAACATCAAGATAACCCGGGCTTCGGCCCAGGTTTCCATGCGCAGGGCCAGCAACAGCGCCTGGACGGCCAGGGCCGCCAGCGTCAGGAAGTCGTAGCGCGCCAACGCGGCATCCGGCGGATACCACCACAGTGCGTGGCCAGCAGCAGCGCGCACATCAGGCCCCCGAACAGGCAGGCCCAGGCCTGTTTCACGCCGAAGCGGAAGAATTCGTACAGTGCGGCCGCCACGCGGCTGCGTCCGGCCAGCCGCGTGGCCAACCGGGATTCCCAGCCCGCGAGCCGCGCGATCAGCGGCCAGTCGCGGGCCGCCGGATCCGGCGCCATGCCCGCGCTCAGCCCTCGACGACGGCGTACGCGGAATGGTTATGGATGGATTCGAAGTTTTCGGCCTCGACGCGATAGCGCGCCACGCCCGGATGCGCCGCCAGGCGGGCAGCCACGTCGCGCACCAGGTCTTCGACGAATTTGGGATTGTCGTAGGCACGCTCGGTAACGAACTTTTCGTCCGGGCGCTTGAGCAGGCCCCACAGTTCGCACGACCCTTCGTCCTCGACCAGGCGGATGATGCGGTCCATGGCCACGTCGCCGTTCAACACGGCCGAGACGGTGACATGGGAACGCTGGTTATGGGCGCCGTATTCCGAGATTGCCTTGGAACACGGGCACAGGCTGGTCACCGGCACCTGCACGACCAGTTCGAATTCGACCTGGTCGCCGGCCGCGCGAGCCACCCACTGCACTTCATAGTCGAGCAGGCTTTGCACGCCGGATACGGGGGCGGACTTGTTGATGAAATACGGGAAAGCCGCCGTGATGTCCCCGCGCTCGGCATGCAACAACGGCAGCATGTCGCGCGCCATGCCGGCGAACAGGGCCGGCGTCATGGGCACGCTGCGGTATTTTTCGAGCAGCGCCACGAAACGCGACATGTGCGTGCCCTTTTCTTCGGCCGGCAAGGCCACCGTCAGGGTCCAGGTGGCCACGGTGGGTTGCGGCGCGCCGTCGGCGTCCGCCACCAGCATGGGATGCCGCACGCCGCGAATGCCTACGCGCTGAATCGGGATATGCCGCGTATCAGCCGAGCTTTGGACATCGGGCATGACCAGGACGGGTTCGATCGGAGAATTCATAGGATTACCTGTCAGGGCGGAAAGGAATGCGAATCGCTGTTGCCCTGAAATATGTTAGCGGAGCCATTATTACCGAAAAGCCAGGGCGGAGGTACGGAAAACCCTCCTACTAGTAGGTTGGCAATTCGCTATGGCCCTTATTTGACCTGCGCAGCGGCCTGGTCGCCCTGCTTTTCAAAACGGGCACGAATCGCACGTTCGATACCCGCCGCATCCAGCCCTACCCCGGCCAACAGGGCAGACTGTTCGCCATGGTCGATGAAGCGGTCGGGCAGGCCGAGCTGCAACACGGGTACGACGACACCTTCCTGGTGCAGCACTTCGGTCACCGCACTGCCCGCGCCCCCCATGACGGCCGCTTCTTCGAGCGTGACGATGGCGTCGTGGCCTGCCGCCAGCTCGAGGATCAGCGCCCGGTCGATGGGCTTGACGAAGCGCATGTCGGCCACCGTGGCATCCAGCGCCTCGGCCGCCGCCAGGGCAGCCTGCACCAGCGTGCCGAACGCCAGGATGGCAATGCCGCGACCCTGCCGCCGCACGACACCCTGGCCCAGGGGTACGGTGTCCAGGCCGGCCGACACTTCGGCGCCGCGCCCTGCGCCGCGCGGATAGCGCACCGAGGCCGGGCCGGGATGCTGGTAACAGGTCGACAGCAGCAGCCGTGCCTCGTTTTCGTCTGAAGGCGTGGCCACCACCATGTTGGGCACGCAGCGCAGGTAGGCGATGTCGTAGTTGCCCGCGTGCGTGGCCCCATCGGCCCCGACCAGGCCGGCGCGATCCAGCGCGAACGTGACATCCAGATTCTGCAAGGCCACGTCATGGATGAGCTGGTCGTAGCCGCGCTGCAGGAAGGTGGAATAAATGGCCACCACGGGCTTCTGGGCTTCGCACGCCAGGCCCGCGGCAAAGGTCACCGCATGCTGTTCGGCAATGCCCACATCGAAATAGCGCCGCGGAAAACGCTGTTCGAATTCAACCAGCCCGCTGCCTTCGCGCATGGCCGGGGTGATACCCACCAGGCGCTCGTCGTGTTCGGCCATGTCGCACAACCACTGGCCGAACACTTGCGTGTAGGTCTTGCGGGTGGACGGCTTGCCCTGCTGGATACCGACTGCCGGATCGAATTTGCCGGGCCCGTGATACAGCACCGGATCGGCCTCGGCCAGCTTGTAGCCCTGCCCCTTGCGCGTCACCACATGCAGGAACTGCAGGCCTTGCAAGGCCTTCAGGTTCTGCAGGGTGGGCACCAGCGCGTCGAGATCATGGCCGTCGATCGGGCCGACATAATTGAAGCCGAACTCTTCGAACAGAGTGGCCGGCGTGACCATGCCCTTGGCATGCTCTTCGAAGCGGCGTGCCAGTTCGAGCACCGGCGGCACATGCTGCAGCATGGCCCGGCCCACGTTCTTGGCCGTTGCGTAGAACCGCCCGGACATCAACCGCGCCAGGTAGCGGTTCAAGGCCCCCACGGGTGGCGAAATCGACATGTCGTTGTCGTTGAGCACCACCAGCAGATTGATATCGGGAGTGACGCCGGCGTTGTTCATGGCCTCGAATGCCATACCCGCCGACATGGCGCCATCGCCGATGACCGCAATGTGATGGCGCTGCGCGCCGGCATTGCGCGATGCCACCGCCATGCCCAGTGCCGCCGAGATCGAGGTGGAAGAATGCGCGGTGCCAAAGGCGTCGTATTCGGATTCGCTGCGCTTGGGAAAGCCCGAGATGCCGCCTTCCTGGCGCAACTGGGCCATGCCGGCGCGGCGCCCGGTAAGGATCTTGTGCGGATACGACTGGTGGCCGACATCCCAGACGATGCGATCGTGCGGCGTGTCGAACACGCGATGCAGCGCCAGGGTGAGCTCGATCGTGCCCAGGTTGGACGACAAATGGCCGCCCGTCCTGGATACGGATTCCAGCACAAAGCCGCGTAGTTCTTCGGCCAGCACCTTGAGCTCGCGGCGGTCCAGTTGGCGCAGGTCGGCCGGCGTGTGGATACGGTCCAGTAGGTCTGTCGTCATGCTTGGTGTCAGCGGTCTCTGAGTACGATGTAGTCTGCCAGGCGGGCCAGCATCGAGCCGGAATCGCCCAGCGGCTGCAGGGCCCCATGCGCGGCAGCGCGTAGTTCTTCGGCCAGCGCGCGAGCCGGGTCCAGCCCCAGCAGCGACACATAGGTGGGCTTGTTGCCCGCGGCGTCTTTGCCTGGCGTCTTGCCCAGGCTGGCGCTGTCGGCGGTAACGTCGAGAATGTCGTCGACCACCTGGAAAGCCAGGCCGATGGCCTGGGCGTAGTCATCCAGCGCCTGGCGGGTATTGGAACTGGCCCCAGACACGATGCCGCCCAGGGCGACGCTGCATGCCAGCATGGCGCCGGTTTTCATGCTGTGCATGGTTTGCAGTTCATCGCGCGACAAGGTGTGGCCGACGCTGTGCAAATCGATGGCCTGCCCGCCCGCCATGCCCAGGCTGCCTGCCGCGCGGGCCAGCGCCTGGGTGGCCTGCACCACCAGGGCCGGTGCAATGGGCATGTCGGCCAGCAGTTCGAAGGCCAGCGGCTGCAGGGCGTCGCCGGCCAGCATGGCGGTGGCTTCGTCGAACTGTACGTGGGTGGTGGGGCGGCCACGCCGCAGCGTGTCGTCGTCCATGCAGGGCAAGTCGTCGTGGATCAGCGAGTAGGCGTGGATCAGTTCCACGGCCGCGGCGGCGCGGTCCATCGAGGCCTGGATGGCCACTGCACTGCCATTGACCGGGCAGGCCTGGCCGGCGGCATAAACCAGCGCAGCGCGGATGCGCTTGCCGCCGCCCAGCACCGCATAGCGCATGGCCTCGTGCAGGCGCATGGGCAGCATGTCGGCGGCCGGCAGGTATTCGTCCAGCACGGCCTCGATGTGCTGCGCGCGGCCCTGCAACCAGTCCGCGAACGCAAGGTGTTGTTGCTTCATCCGGTTATTCGTCGTCGAGCGCGTGGGGGTCGAGCGGCCGCAGCAAACCATCTTCCAGCACCTTGACCTGCTGTTCGGCCTGCGCCAGGCGCTCTTGGCAGACGCGGGTCAGCTCGACGCCACGCCGGTAGGCCGCCAACGATTGCTCAAGGGGCAGCGATCCGTCTTCCATGGCGGCGACCAGCGTTTCGAGTTCGGCCAATGCCGTTTCGAAATCGTGAGGCAGGGGGCGATCGTCGTGTTGCGGATCGGGTTGCGGTGAAGTGGCCAAACGGGGGCTCCGTGCGCGGGAATGAATTCGATCCGTGAATTGTAGATGATGCGCGCTGCCCCGCCCGCTCCGGGGCAGACTCAGGGCGGATTGCCCGACAGTTGGCGCACCGCGGCCCGGAGCGCGGGCGCCACGCGCTCGCGCAATGCCGGCGCGGGCAGCAGCGATGCCGGCCCGCCGCAGCTCATGACGAACATGCCTTCGCCGGTAACCGACTGAAATGGCACGGCCACCGCATTGATATCGGCACGCCAGGCGCCCAGGGCGAAGCAGCAGCCAGAGGCTTGCAGGTCGATCTGCGCCTGCCGCACCATGGCCAGATCCGGTGCGCCCTGTCCCAGGCGCGTGAGCAGTGCGGCGCGCTGCGCTTCGGGCAGGGCCGCGACATAGGCCTGTCCCATGGCGCTGTCCAGGCTGGCCCGGTATCCCACGGGCAACCGCAAATACAGCTCGGAGGAGCCATGAATGGCCTCGACATAGACCATTGCATCGCCATCGAACGCCCCCAAAGCCACCGCACCACCCGTATCGCGCGCCAACTGGGCCATGGAGGCCCTGGCCAGTTCACGCACCTCGAGCCCGGCCAGCAGCCCGAATCCCAGGGCCAGCACTCCGTAGCCGGGCGAATATTTGCCGCTGTCGCGGTGATAGCGCAAGTAGCCCAGTTCGGTCAGGGTGTATGTGATGCGGCTGATGGTGGGCTTGGGCAGGCCGGTCAGGCCGGCCAGGTCCTGGTTGCCCAGCGTGGTGAGGCCGGGCCCGAAACAGCGCAGCACATCCAGCCCGCGCGCCAACGCCACGATGAAATCCGGCGCCGCCGTGCCCAGGCCGCCACCGCGGCGACGCCGGGCCGGACCGCTGAGCGCCGCGCCGTCTGCACCGGAGCCAGAAGAATTGCCAGGGGCTTGCATCATGAAGGGTTCGTTCTTATAGTTTATTTCGGTCAACAAAATTAAATTCCATTGTACGGAATTATTTAGAGGTCGACCACCTCGTTCCGCAACTGCTCAGGGGTAAACATGATCAAACGCATTTCTACACTGGCGGCCACCGTGGCCCTGTCGGCCTGCGCCGGACTGGCCCATGCCGCTTATCCCGAACGGCCCATCACCATCGTTTCGCCCTTCCCTGCCGGCGGCGCCACCGACGTACTGACACGCATCCTGGCCGACCGCATGGGCAAAGCGCTGGACCAGAACATCATTGTCGAGAACAAGGCCGGCGCCGGCACCACCATCGGCGCCGCATATGTGGCCCGCGCGCAACCCGATGGCTATACCTTGCTGATGGCCACCAACTCCACGCTGGTCACCAACCGCTACTTGTACAAATCGCTGCCATACGATCCGGACAGCTATGCACCGGTCGGCATGGTGGGCATCGGCCCGTTGATTTTGCTGTCCAACGACAAGCACGGTTTCAAGAGCACCGCCGACGTGGTGGCGCAGGCCAGGCAAAACCCCGGCAGCCTGACTTTCGCTACCTTCGGGCCCGGCACTTCGTCGCACCTTGCCGGTGAATTGTTCAAGCAGGAAGCCGGCGTCGATCTGCTGCACGTGCCGTTCAAGGGTGCCACACAGGCCTTGCCGGCCTTGATCAACGGCGACGTCGACGTGTTCTTCGACATGGTGGCCACCGGCATGCCGCAGGTGGATGCAGGCAAACTGAAGGTCTTCGGCATTACCAGCAAGACGCGCCTGCCCACCTTGCCCAATGTGCCCACCTTGGCCGAACAGGGCTATCCCGCCTTCGACCTGACCGCCTGGTTCAGCTTCGTGGCTCCCAAGGGTACTCCCCCCGACGTGCTGGCCACCCTGCAGCAGGCCCTGGCCACCACGCTGCAAGACGCACAGGTGCGCGACAAAATGCTGAACATGGGTATCGAGCCGCGCTCCGGCACCGCACAAGAACTCATGCAGCAGATCCGCAATGAACAGCCAGTGATCGAAAAGCTGGTCCAGCAAGCGGGCCTGGAACGTCAATAAGACCGCTCCAGTTGCAACAAAATGCCCCCCGGCCGTGCGCACCGGCGGGCATGCTTGCGTTTGCAAGCCGCGATTAACGGTTCGAAACATTGCCCCTGGCGAGCGCTGCTAAGGTAGGGACGACCCTGTAGCCATTGGGCCGCAGGGCCGCATTCGCAACTACCGCAGCACACGCCCATGCCCCATTGCCCAGACCGCCTTGATCGACTCGATGCCGCACGCTGGCTGGCGGCGCTGGCCGTAGTGCTGTTGCACAGCGCGGCGCAAGCGGTCTCGGACGCGGGCGCCTATGGCAGTGGCGATTGGCTGGCGGCCAACCTGTACGACTCGGCAGTGCGCTGGTGCGTGCCGGTGTTCGTGATGGTCAGCGGCGCGTTGCTGCTCGACGGCGACCAGCCGCAGGATGCGCGGCGCTTCTACCTGCGGCGCGCCACGCGCATCTGCGCGCCCCTGGTGTTCTGGACCTTGTTCTATCTGTGCTGGCGCAGCCTGCTCGACTGGTGGGACGACGGCCGCATCGATCTGTCATTCTGGCCGCGCAAGGTGGCCGAAGGCGCGCCCTATTACCACCTGTGGTACTTGTACATGATCGTGGGACTGTACCTGTTCGCGCCGCTGGTACGCGCGCTTTACCAGCGCAGCACGCCGGCTGCCCGCCGCTTGTGGGTGGTCGGTATCCTGGGCATCGCCATCCTGGATGCGTTGTATCGCCAGGCGCTGGACGCGGGCCAGGGCTTTTTCCTGACCTGGTTCCTGCCTTACCTGGGCTACTTCGTGGCCGGGCGCATGATTTACGATGGCGAGCTGCGCGTGCCGCGTCCCGGCCTGGTGCTGGCCCTCAGCGTGCTGGCGACCGCATGGGGCGTGTCGACGCTGTCCGAGGCCGGCAAGCTGAATCTGTACTTCTACGATTATTTCAGCATCACCGTACCATTCATGTCGCTGGCCGCATTCCAGTGGATCATGAACACACCGCGCGTGCCCGCATTGTCGACCCTGGCGCCGCTGACGTTCGGCGTGTACCTGATCCATCCGCTGTTCCTCGACCTCGCCGATCGCGCAGGAGCCCATGCGGGGCCCGGCGCGGCCTGGAATGTGCCTCTGCTGGCCGCGGCGGCATTTACCCTGTCGGCCGCCAGCAGTTGGCTGCTGCGCCGCCATCCTGTGACGCGCCGGTTGGTATAGCCACGCGCATGTGCGCTACGCAAAAGGTGCCCCGGCATAAGGGATAGGGTACAATTCACTGTTTGATCGGCCAGACCGATTTTTCTTCGCGCCAGAACGGAAACCCTGCCGTCCTGGCTTTTTTATCCGAGCGGAGGGAATCATGACCGACATTGGTCGGATGGCGCATGTCGTGCCAGCTCGCACCCAGCTTCCCGTCAGCGCATATTTTGACGAAGCCCGCTTCAAGCGCGAGCAAGAACTCATATTCAAGCAATCCTCGTTGTATGTCGGCCACCAGAAACTGGTGCCCGAAGTCGGCGATTGGCGCACCCTGCCGCACGAAGACGGCGGACGCGTTTTGGTACGCAATGCCCAAGGCGTCGAGCTGCTGTCGAACGTCTGCCGCCATCGCCAAGCCTTGATGCTGGGCGGCCAGGCAGGCAACGTCACTGGTTCTGCGCCCGGGCATGGCAACCTGAAGGAAACCGGGGGCAACATTGTTTGCCCCTTGCATCGCTGGACCTACAACAACAGCGGTGAACTGCTGGGTGCCCCGCAGTTCGAGTCCACGCCCTGCATGAACTTGCAGCGTTTTCGCCTGCGCGATTGCCATGGCCTGTTGTTCGAAGGCCCGCGCGATCCGGCCAGCGATCTGGCGCCGCTGTTCTCCCGGCCCGAGTTCGATTTTGGCGATTACATGCTGGACCACGTTGAAGTGCACCAGTGCAACTACAACTGGAAGACTTTCATCGAGGTCTACCTCGAGGACTACCATGTCGGGCCGTTCCATCCGGGCCTGGGCCGCTTCGTCACCTGCGACGACCTGAGCTGGGAATTCGACGACTGGTACAGCCTGCAGCGCGTGGGCGTGCACAAGTCACTGGCACAACCGGGCTCTGACATCTACAAGCAATGGCATGATCGCGTGCTGGACTACCGGTCGGGCGACGCCCCCGATTTCGGCGCGGTGTGGGTAACCTACTTTCCCACTCACATGATCGAGCTCTACCCGCATGTATTGGTACTGTCCACGCTGTATCCCAAGAGTCCGCAGGAAACGGTCAACGTGGTGGAGTTCTACTACCCCGAGGAAATCGTGGCCTTCGAGCGCGAATTCGTCGAAGCGCAGCGCGCGGCCTATATGGAAACCGCCATCGAAGACGACGAAATCGCCGAACGCATGGACGCCGGCCGTAAAGCCTTGATGCTGCGTGGCGTCAATGAGGCCGGCCCGTACCAATCGCCCATGGAAGACGGCATGCAGCATTTCCATGAGTGGTACCGCCGCATCATGCAAGAACACGATACGGCCTGAACCGGTACTTCATTACCTGTTTCACGGGGCGAGCCCATGGTTCGCCCCATTTTTCTTGCGAGTCCGGCGCACCGTCATCAAACCGTCAACAGTTTGCGCTTAACTGGGCACCCTGCCCCGCGATGGTGCACCCGTGCGGGGCCGCACCGGGACGATCCCAGGGGCCCATCATGGCTTTTACTCTGCAAGACATCGAACAGTTATTCGTCGAGCGCGGACACCGCGCCTATGACGGCGAGCCGGTCACCCAACTACAGCATGCGCTGCAGACGGCTGCGCTGGCTGAACGAGCGGGCGCATCGCCGCAATTGATCACGGCGTCCCTGCTGCATGACCTGGGCCACCTGATTGCCGACCGGCCGGGCACGCCATCGCTGGATGGCCTGGACGACAAGCACCAGTACTTTGTACTGCCCTTCCTGCGTGGCCTGTTCGGCGCCGCCGTACTAGACCCGATTCGGCTGCACGTCGAGGCCAAGCGGTACCTGTGTTTCGTCGAGCCCGACTACGGCGACCTGTTGTCGGCCGACTCGCGACGCAGCCTGGCCCTGCAGGGCGGCAGCTTCGACGTCGGCCAGGCGGTCGATTTCGCCAGCTTGCCGGGCGCGCCGGATGCCATCCGGCTGCGCCGCTGGGATGACCAGGCCAAGACGCCAGGCCAGGCCACCGAATCCCTGGATTATTACCTGCACATCGCCGAGCGCGTGGCGACTCGCAACGCGTTGCCGGCGACAGTCTGGTAGAGCCGGTCAGGCGCCGCGTGCCACCGGCCGGGCCGGGTCGCTGCACCATTCGCTCCAGGACCCGGGGTACAGGCGCGACCCCGTCAGGCCAGCGACTTCCATGGCAAGCAGGTTATGGCACGCAGTGATGCCGGATCCGCACTGGTGTACCACCGTGCGTGGATCGCGCTCGCCCAGCAAGCTGGCAAACTCGGCGCGCAATTCGGCAGGCGGCTTGAAACGTCCGTCGGCCTGCAGGTTTTCGCCATTGGGACGGTTCAGCGCACCCGGAATGTGCCCCGCCACCGGATCCATGGGTTCGACCTCGCCCCGGTAGCGGTTGGCAGCCCGGGCATCCAGCACGGTGAATGCCGGTTGCGCCAGGTTGGCCAGTACCGTGGCGGCGTCGACCGTCTCGGCCAGCGCCTGCGTGGCGGGTGCCGCGGCGCGGCCCTGGAGCTTCGCCGGCCCCGCGTCGGTACTGACTGGCAGCCCTGCGGCCGTCCAGCCCTGCCAGCCGCCATCGAGCACGGCGACTTGTTCGTGCCCCAGCCAGCGCAGCATCCACCACAGGTGCGCGGCATACATGCCGCCGCTGGCATCGTACGCCACCACCAGCGTGCCGGGCTGGACATCATGGGCCGCCATCAGCGCCGCCAGTTCGGCCCGCGAAGGCAAGGGATGCCGGCCGTTCTTGCCGGTGCGGGGCGCCGCCAGTTCGGTTTCGTGGTCCAGGTAGCGGGCGCCGGGAATATGCCCCTGGTCATACGCGCGCCGGCCGGCCGCGTGATCGACCAGATCGTGGCGCACGTCGAAAATACGCACGCCCGGCGACTGCAGGCGATCGGCCAGTTCGGCGGCGGAAATCAGTGTCGTGGTCATGCAAGCTCCTAGTTGGAATCGGGCTCAGGCATCGGGCGGCATCCGCATGGTGCGCCAGACCGACAGCAGGCCCGCCGCGATAATCAGGCCCATGCCCGCCCAGGCCAGGGTGTCGGGCTGGTCGCCCCAAAGCCCCATGCCCAGCAATGCGGCGAATATGATCGTGGAATACTGCAGCGCAGCCGTCAACAGGGCCGATCCGACCCCGAACGCCCGCGTCATGGCCAGTTGCCCGAACAGGCCGGCGACTCCTACGCCCACCAGCGCGGCATAGCCGGCCGGATCGGCATGACCCCAACCCTCGATGGCCAGGCCGGCCGTGCTGCTCAGGCATACCCCCAGCGAAAAAAACAGCACGGTGCGCCATTCGGGCTCGCCGATGCGGCCGAGCTGGCGTATCTGCAGCATGGCCACCGCCGACATCGCGCCGGCACCCAATCCAAACAGCGCGGCCAGCCACTGATCATCGTTGATGCTGGGGCGCAACACCGCTATCACCCCGGCAAACCCCAGGACCACGGCCAGAATGCGCACCGGGTCGCGCTGCGCCCCGCCCCAGCCCAGCATCCAGCATGCGATGAACAGGGGCGCCGTGTAATTCAGGCTGGTGGCCGTGGCCAGGGGCAAGTGGGAAATGCAGAAAAAGCCCAGCCACATCGAGGTGACACCGGCCACGTTGCGCCACAAGTGCAACCGCCAACTGGTGGGGATGATCGACTGCCGGGCGGCGCGCGCCCACAGCAGCAGCAGGATGACCGACGGAAACCCGCGAAATAGAACAATCTGGGGTAGTGAAGCGCCGTGTTCGGTCGCCAACTTCACGAATGACCCCATCATGGCGAACATGGCAGACGCCAGCAACATCCAAAGAGCCTGCATGGGGGTCTAGATGATGAAAAAAAAGAGGGAAATAGGGGAAAGCGATACTATACTCCGGGTCCGGAAAGCCTACCGCCGCTGTGAAGGGAACTGCCCCTTCCCGGTCCGGTCAAAACAGGCGCTCATCGCTCGCAGAGGACCACAAAAAGCATGAAACGCATCTTCCTGTTCGTCGTTACCAACCTGGCCGTCATGGTCGTGCTGTCGGCCACGCTGCGCATCCTGGGCGTAGACCGCATCATCACGGCGCAAGGCATCAATTTCCAAGGGCTGCTGGTCCTGTCGGTGGTCATCGGCTTCGGCGGTGCCATCATCTCGCTGCTCATCAGCAAGCCCATGGCCAAATGGAGCACCGGTGCGCAGGTCATCGATCCGGCCGCCCCGCAAGACGCCCGCGCGGCATGGCTGGTCGAAACCGTGCACCAACTGGCCGACCGCGCCGGCATCGGTCGTCCCGAAGTAGCCATCTACGAGGGCCAGCCCAATGCGTTCGCCACGGGCGCATTCAAGAACAATTCGCTGGTGGCCGTGTCCACCGGGCTGCTCGACAGCATGACCGAAGAAGAAGTCGCGGCTGTCCTGGGCCATGAAGTCGCGCATATCGCCAATGGCGACATGATCACGCTTACCCTGATCCAGGGCGTGGTAAACACCTTCGTCGTGTTCCTGGCCCGCGTAGTGGGCTATTTCATCGACCGCACCGTCTTCCGTAATGAACGGGGCGTGGGCATCGGCTACTTCGTCACCGTGCTGGTCTGTGAAATCATTTTCGGCATCCTGGCCTCGATCATCGTGGCCTGGTTCTCGCGCCAGCGCGAGTACCGCGCCGATGCGGGCTCCGCCCAATTGATGGGCTCGCGCGAACCCATGATGCGCGCGCTGGCGCGCCTGGGCGGCCTGGAGCCGGGCGAACTGCCCAAGTCGTTCGAAGCCTCGGGCATCAGCGGCAAGGGTGGACTGGCAGCCATCTTCGCCTCGCATCCGCCCATCCAGAACCGCATCGCCGCCCTGCAGCAAATGCGCGTGGCCTGAAGCGTCATTGCCGGGGCGGCCCGCCAGGCCGCCCCGGCTGCCCCGTCAATCCAGGGTCAGCACCGTCGCGCCCGTGGTCTTGCGGGCAGCCAGCGCGGTCTGCGCCTGGCCGGCCTGGGCCAGACTGTAGCGCTGGTCGATACGTACCTTGATCTTCTTCTTCAGGACCAGGTCGAACATCTCGGCCGCGGCGGCATTCAACTTGTCCGCCGTATTCACATGCAGTCCCAGCGAGGGGCGCGTCACGTACAGGCAGCCCTTCTGGTTCAGCGTGGCCAGGTTCACTCCCGACACAGGCCCCGACGCATTGCCGAAGCTGACCATCAGCCCGCGCGGCTCGATGCAATCCAGTGAAGTTTCCCAGGTATCTTTGCCCACGCCGTCGTAAACCACCGGCACCTTCTTGCCGCCCGTCAACTCCAGCACGCGCTCGACCACGTTTTCACGCGAGTAATCGATGGTTTGCCAGGCGCCGTTGGCGCGCGCCAGTTCGGCTTTTTCG
The DNA here is from genome assembly GCA_035628955.1 of Bordetella sp. GTDB lineage: Bacteria > Pseudomonadota > Gammaproteobacteria > Burkholderiales > Burkholderiaceae_B > Bordetella_A. The sequence goes on along the minus strand of DASPIV010000814.1, from coordinate 3,020 downwards.
GGGCTGGACACCGTACCGATCAGCTTCACGCCCAAGGCCTTGGCCCATTGGCACGCGATCAGGCCCACACCGCCTGCTGCCGCGTGGAACAGAATGGTCTCGTTTCCCTGCAGGCGATAGGTCTGGCGGAACAGGTACTGCACAGTCAGGCCCTTGAGCATCAGCGCGGCTGCTTCATCGAAAGCCACGCCCTTGGGCAGCTTGACGACTTGCGCGGCCGGCACATTGCGTGCCTGGGCATAGGCGCCGATAGGGCTTTGCCCATAGGCCACGCGGTCGCCCTTTTTCAAGTGCGCCACCTCGTTCCCCACCGCTTCGACCACGCCAGCGGCCTCGAAACCCAGGCCGTGCGGCAGCGGATGCGGATACAGGCCGGTACGGAAATAAATATCGATGAAATTCAGGCCCGCCACATGCTGGCGGATGGTGACCTCGTTGGCGGCCGGCGGCGGGACTTCGACGTCGACGACTTTCAGGACTTCGGGCCCACCATGTTGCTCAATGCGCACTGCCTTGACGAGATTGCTGGCCATGCCGACCTCCTTTGCGTGTTGAATTCTCAAACTGCGATACGGCGCCATGCCGCGATAGATTCAATACCGGTTTCATCCGCCCCCGGCCGAGCGGCGGCCGCCCATCAGCACGAATACCCCGAAAAGCACCAGGGCGGTGCCTGCCAATTGCCAGGCCGTAATAGGCTCGCCAAGCAGCCACGCCGCCAGGAACAATACCGATACCGGCCCGACCATTCCCAACAGCGACGCCATGGGCGCCCCAATCAGGGCCACGGCCCACATCAGCATGAACACAGGCACGACAGTATTGAGCGTGGCATGCACGAACGAATAACCATAGACGCCGGCCGGCTGGACCAGCATCGATGGCGGATGAACCAGGAAAAACTGAGCGACGCAGGCCAGGCAGGACACCAGCATGGCGTAGGCCACCAGGCGCGTTGCCCCGACTCGCTTGACCAGTTCGCCCGAACAGATCAGATACACAGCATAGCTGAGCGCCGATCCGAAAATGAATAAAGCCCCGAGCGCCACGTGGGAACCGGCGCCATGTGCCAGATCCTGCGCGAAAACCAGGATCACCCCCAGGTATGACGCCACCATGGCCACCCACTGGCGCGGCGACACCGGGCGCTTGAGCCACCAGGCCGACAGCAGCACCACCAGTGTGGGCGACAGGAACAGGATCAGCCGCTCGAGACTGGCCGATACGTAGCGCAGGCCCAGGAAATCGAGGAAACTGGAAAAGTAGTACCCCAGCAAGCCCAGCAGGCACACCAGCACGCGCTCGCGCCGGGTCAGCACCGGTAATTCGCCGCGCGCGGCACGGCGCGATTCGCGCCAGGCCACTATCGCAAAGAATGGCATGGCGAACATCATGCGAAACGCGATGAGCGTGACCGCGTCGATGCCATACCGGTAGGTTATTTTCACGACAATGGCTTTGGCCGCGAACAGCACAGCCCCCAGCGTCGCAAGAAAGAAGCCCAGGGAACGGGATGGGACTAGGGTCATGGCAAAGACCAGGCTGGGCGATTCATGCGATGATTTTATATTTTTCGGCGCCTGCCAGGGCGCCGGCCATCAGCCATCTGCCCACGCATGACTCGCCAACGCGCCCTTGTCTACATCCACTTCGCCGCCGTGCTGTTCGGCCTGACCGGCGTCTTCGGCGAACTGATCCAGGCCAGTGCGGCAGTGATCACCATGGGGCGGGCGGTATTTGCCGTGCTGGCGCTGGCGGGGTTCGCGCGCATACAGCGCCGGCCGCTGTTCAAGGCGCTGTCACCGGCGCAACTGTTCGTGCTGATCGTGGCGGGCGCCCTGCTGGCCGCACACTGGGTCACATTCTTCATCTCGGTCAAGACCGGCGGTATCGCCATCGCCACGCTGGGCTTTGCCAGTTTTCCGGCCTTCATCACCCTGCTCGAAGGCCTGCTGTTTCGCGAACGGGTACGCCAGGCCGAGTGGCTGCTGCTCGGGTTGGTCACAGCCGGCCTGGTGCTGGTGACCCCGTCGTTCGATATCGCCGACCAGGGCACCATCGGCCTGGCATGGGGCATTCTGTCGGGGCTGTCGTTCGCGCTGCTGGCCCTGACCAACCGGCGCTCGGCGGCGGGGCTCGATCCCATGCAGGTGGCTTGCTGGCAGAACATCGTCGTCGTGCTGGCCATGCTGCCCTTCGCCACCAGCCAGCTGCCGCTACTGCCCGCGCTCGATTGGCTGTGGCTCGCCTTGCTGGGCATCTTCTGCACCGGCCTGTCGCACTACCTGTTCGTATCCAGCCTGACCCGGCTCAATGCGCGCAGCGCCGGCCTGGTCATCGCGCTGGAACCCGTCTATGCCATCGGCTTCGCCTGGCTGCTGTTCGCGCAGCAACCCAGCCTGCGCATGATCGCGGGCGCCGCCCTTATCGTGGCCGCCATCGTGTGGTCCGGCGTCCGCAAAGCCCAACACTAGGCCGACGTGCCGCGGCGCAACCGTTCCTTGACAATATTTGCCTAGGCAATAAAATACGCCGCATGAATCCCCCTCGCCCCCCTGCTGGATCCGACACGCCGGTACATTACCGCGGTACCGCGCGCTGCACCACCGACGATAACGTCGGTTTCATGATCAAGCTGGTGTACAACTCGCTCAACCGCATGCTCGACCTGGAAATGGCGCCGCTGGGTCTTACCGCCATGCAGTGGCGGCCCATCGCCATGGTTGCTCGCGGCAGCGCCGACACCCCGGCCGAACTGGCGCGCCTGCATGGCGTGGACACCGGGGCCATGACCCGCACGCTCGATCGCCTGGAAGCCAAGGGCCTGTTGCGCCGCGTGCGCAGCCAGGAAGACCGCCGCGTCGTGAAAATCGAGTTGACGGAATTGGGGCAAGACAAGGCCAAGGCCATCCCCGCCAACATCGCCCACGTGCTCAATCATCATTTGCGCGGGTTCTCCACCGACGAACTGGCCCAGCTCCAGCACTTGCTGGGCCGCATGCTGGCCAACGGCTCGGCCG
>DASPIV010000813.1:0-29463 GCA_035628955.1 Bordetella sp. | reverse complement strand
CAAGCTGGGCGCCACGGTAGTGTCGTACTGGGCCGGCATCCCGGGCGGTATTTTCACGCCCGCACTGACCACGGGCGCGGGCGTCGGCCAGCATTTGTGGGAATTGAGCGGCGGCGAAGTCGACCGCCGCGTGCTGGTGCTGATTTCCATGGCGGCTTTCCTGGCCGCGGCCACGCAATCGCCCCTGACCGCCAGCGTGATCGTCATGGAAATGACCGGCAGCCAGCCCATGCTGTTCTGGTTGCTGGTGGGCGCACTATCGGCCTCGCTGGTGGCGCGCCAGTTCTGCCCACAGCCGTTCTACCACTTCGCGGCTGGCCGCTACCGCCGCCAGGCCCAGGTCGAGGCTGGCCGGGCTGGCCGTGGCGGCCCGTAGGGTCCATCCTGGTGCCCGCGTCCGTTATACGGACACACCGGGGCGGCACCGTCCCGGTGCGGCACCCACTGGCGTAACATCAAAAAAATCGTCCTTTTTCTTCAAACTCTCTTCGAGCTTCGATCCATGACAGTGCATGCCTATATTTGCGATGCTATCCGCACTCCTTTTGGCCGTTACGGCGGCGCCCTGGCACCAGTACGTGCCGACGACCTGGCCGCGGTACCAATCAAGGCCCTGATGGCCCGCAACCCCGGGGTGCACTGGGATGAACTGGTCGACGTGATCCTGGGTTGCGCCAACCAGGCGGGCGAAGACAACCGCAACGTGGCCCGCATGGCAACCCTGCTGGCTGGCCTGCCGATCGAGGTGCCGGGCGCCACGCTGAACCGCCTGTGCGGCTCGGGCCTGGACGCCGTGGGCACCGCGGCGCGTGCCATCCGCGCGGGCGAAGCCGGCCTGATGCTGGCCGGCGGGGTCGAAAGCATGAGCCGGGCGCCGTTCGTCATGGGCAAGGCCGACAGCGCGTTCTCGCGCAATGCCGCCATCTACGACACCACCATAGGCTGGCGCTTTGTCAACAAGCTCATGAAGGCACAGTACGGCGTCGATTCAATGCCCGAGACGGCCGAGAACGTGGCCGACGATTTCAAGATCAACCGCGCAGACCAGGACAAGTTCGCCCTGGCCAGCCAGGAAAAGACCGCTCGCGCGCAGCAAGAGGGTTTTTTCGATGCCGAGATCACCCCTGTCTCCATCGCCCAGAAAAAGGGCGATCCGGTCGTGGTGTCGAAAGACGAACATCCGCGCGAAACCAGCCTGGAAGCGCTGGGCCGCCTGAAAGGCGTTGTGCGCGACAACGGCACGGTCACGGCCGGCAACGCCTCGGGTGTGAACGACGGCGCCGCCGCGCTGCTGCTGGCCGATGAGCGTGGCGCCGCCCGCCACGGCCTGACGCCGCGCGCGCGCGTGGTAGGCATGGCCACGGCCGGTGTGGCGCCGCGCATCATGGGCATTGGCCCGGCTCCCGCCACCCGCAAGGTGCTGGAACTCACCGGCCTGAAACTCGACCAGATCGACGTTATCGAATTGAACGAGGCGTTTGCCGCCCAGGGCCTGGCCGTGCTGCGCGAACTGGGTATCGCCGACGACGATGCACGCGTCAACCCGAACGGTGGCGCCATCGCGCTGGGCCACCCCTTGGGCGCCAGCGGCGCACGCCTGGCCACCACGGCCATCAACCAGCTGCACCGCACGGGCGGCCGCTATGCGCTGTGCACCATGTGCATCGGCGTGGGCCAGGGCATTGCGCTGGTTCTCGAGCGTGTCTGAACACCTGCCGCCGCAACAAAAAGAGCCGGGTTGCCGGCTCTTTTTCGTTTGGGCCGCGGTATGGCGGCAAGCCAGGTCAGGGCAGGCCGCCGATGCGGTTGCCCGCCTGGATGCCATGCGATGCGAACCAGCCCTGCGCCATTTCCAGTGCGTAGCGCACTGGCCGGGCCGAACAATGAGCGTCGTCGGTCTGCGGCGCCATGTCGGCAATGTTGACGATGGCGCCGTCATCGGCGATGAAGGCGATCGACAGGGGCAGGGGGGTGTTGCGCATCCAGAAGCATTGCAGGTCGGGAAGCTCGAATACGAACAGCATGCCGTGGTTGTCCGGCAGGCTTTGCCGGTGCATCAGGCCGACACGGCGCGTACCCTCGGTATCGGCGATTTCAGCGCGAATGATATGGATGCCGGCCGACAATTCGGCGACTGGCAGCCCGCTTTGCGGGGCGCCGGCCACAGGCTGGGCCTGGGCAGCGGGCAGCGTGCCCAGCAATGCGGCAAGCGCAACGGCCGCCTTGATCAAGAATTGCGGAATGGGCGGCAGGCGATGGGTCGACATGGGATGGGGAAACGGCGGAAAATAACAAGGGCGGGGCATTGCGCCCCGCCCGGGCAATAACGCCGCTCAGTGCCGGCAAGCCGGCGCACGGGCGGCGCGATATGGATACTGGGCGTCAGGCCGACGTAATGTTCAAAGCCTGTTTGCCTTTAGGGCCTTGGATGATTTCGAACGCCACTTTCTGGCCTTCTTTCAGGGTCTTGAACCCATTCATCTGGATGGAAGAAAAATGCGCGAACAGATCTTCACCGCCGTCATCGGGCGTAATGAAGCCGAACCCTTTCGCATCGTTGAACCATTTGACGGTACCCGTCGATTTGGGATTGTCCCCTTGGACGGCGGTTGCGGTCGTATCAGACATGCGGACTGCCTCATTTGAATCGTATATGTTTGACAGAAGGCATTACGGCCTGAGCCGGCAGCCTTCCGGCTTCCGGGTGGACCCCCCTGCAGCTAGGGACCCCCGAATGCGTGGATAATGCTCTGCTTTTCTTTCCGGCGTCAAGTATGGAAACTACGCATTTCTGCGTGTAATTTTACGTAACTCCCCCCGTTGCTGCCCCCTGTTTCAATAGAATCCCGCCCTATGAGTTCGACCTTGGATACCCAGCATGACGTGGTTGTGGAAAAGGCGCCGGCCCGCACCGCGCCGCCCCCCATGTACCAAGTCTTGCTGCTCAATGACGACTACACGCCGATGGAATTCGTGGTGAAGGTCCTGCAGAAGTTTTTTGGCAAAAACCAGGAAGACGCTACCCGGATCATGCTGCAAGTCCACCACGAAGGGCGTGGCATTTGCGGCGTCTATCCGCACGATGTGGCCGCCACTCGCATTGCGCAGGTCGCGCAGTATGCGCGCGCGCGCCAGCATCCCTTGCAGTGCGTCATGGAGCCGGTTTAACGAAGCTGTCTAGTATCCGCCACGCGCAGGTGCAGGCCCGCGCGATGGTCCAGGGCGCGCCGCGCTCGCACACGCTGTACAGGGGCATGTCATGAGTGAAAGAGGGGGCGCTGCCGGGATACTGACGGTAGTGGTGGCCATCGCCATCGGATTGGGATGGTGGGCCGGGCGCGGCGGCGTGCCGGCGTCGATCGATCCGGCGGCTTCCATGGCGCCGGCGCCGCGCGCGCCGAGTGCTGCGCCGCGTCCCCAGCCTTCAGCGGCCGCGCAACCCGCCGCCGCCACGGTGGGCCAGGCAGATCCTTTTGCGGTGCTCGATTGCCAAGCGCGCGAATATAACGACACGCTGGCCTTGGCCGTCACCTTCACCCAGCCGGTGGACCGCAAGGCCGACCTGGATTCTTTCCTGGGCGTGATCGATACCGGCGCGGCCAAGGCGGCCGACGACGACCCGGGTACGGCGCCCGCGGTGGCCGCGGTTGCGGCGCCCCAGGGCAAGCCGGTACAAGGCGCCTGGGTCGCGGGCGACAACCCGCGCATGGTGTATTTCCCTTATGTACAACCGCAGCGCAGCTATACCGTGCGGGTGCGGGCCGCGATGCCAGGCGCTCAGGCGGGCGCCACGCTGGGGGCGGACCGCCAATGCAGCGTGCAGACGCCCGCCATGCCGCCGTCGTTCTATTTCGCCAGCCGTGGCGTGGTGCTGCCGGCCGGGCAGAACGGCGGCCTGCCCGTCACGACCGTCAACGTACCGGAAGTCGATGTGCAGTTCCTGCGCGTCGCGCCGGAGCACATGCCCGAGTTCTTCGACGATGTATTGGGCCTGGGCCGTACGCCGGGCGAAGACGATGAAGACGACGAATGGCGCTATGCCGATAACCGCAGCCTGAAGGGCTCGGTAAGCAATTGGGATCTCGACCGGTTGCACAGCCTGACCACCAGTGCCTATCAGGGGCGCTTCCTGACCGACGACCGCGCCAATCGGCGCCACGTCACGTTCCTGCCGGTCGAGACCATTGCCGAGCTGCGCGAGCCGGGCATTTATGTCGCGGTCATGAGCGAGCCGGGACGTTTCCGCTACGAATACCAGGTCACGTACTTCTATGTCAGCGACATCGGCCTGCATACGCGGCGCTATGCCGATCGCATCGAGGCTTACACCGTGTCGCTCAAGAGCGGTCAACCGGTGTCCGATGCGGACGTGGAACTGGTCGATGGCGCCGGCAAAGTGCTGGCTCGGGCACGCGCCGACCAGGCAGGCCATGTGCGGTTCGACGGCGACCCGGCCCGGGCCCGCCTGGTACGGGCGGTACGCGGCGGTGAAATGACGGTGCTGGCCTTGGGCGAGCCGGCGCTCGACCTGTCGGAATACGACATTGGCGGCTATCCCGCCCGCAACAATAATCTTTTCGTCTATGCCGGCCGCAACCTCTATCGGCCCGGCGAGACATTCCGGGTATCGGTACTGCCGCGCGACCCCGATGGGCGGCCGCTGGCGCCAGCCCCATTGACGGCCACACTCAAGCGCCCCGACGGCCGCGTGGTACGCAGCGAACTGTGGCCGCAGGCATCCAGGGTGGCCGGCTATGTCGAGCACGCGGTCGATCTGCCCCTCGATGCACAGACCGGCAAGTGGTTGCTGGAACTGCGGGTCGATCCAGCCGCCCGGGTGCCGGACGCTTCGTGGTGGTTCCAGGTCGAGGAATTCCTGCCCGAGCGCATGAAGCTGCGGCTGGAATCCACCCAGGCTGTATTGACGCCGGGCGAGCCATGGCAGATCGACGTGCAGGGCGACTACCTGTACGGTGCGCCCGCGGCGGGCAATCGCCTGCTGGCCAGCTTCCAGGTGCGGCGCGACCGCTATGCGCTGGCGCAGCAATGGCCGGGCTTTGTGTTTGGCGACGTGGCCGACGACACCCTGCGCCACTATGAAGAACTGCCCGAAGGCGAACTCGATGCCGAAGGCGCGGTGCAGTTGCGCGTAGACCCACAAGGCGCGGGCGCCACGCACTCGCCGCTGCGCGTGCGCCTGTCGGCCAGCCTGCTGGAATCGGGCGGCCGGCCGGTGGTGCGGTCGATCGAACGTAGCGTGTGGCCGGCTGACAAGCTGATTGCCGTGCGGCCGCTCTTTGACGATGACGTCACGCGCGAAGGCGCGCCGGCCGCATTCGAAGTGGTGCGCCTGGACGCGGCCGGCAAGGTCGCGCCGCTGCCCGAGGCGCAGTTGCGCCTGTATCGCGAGCATCGCCGGTATTACTGGCGCTACGATGACCAGCGCGGCTGGAACAGCGGCTATACCGATACCGAAGAACTGGTCGAATCGCGGGTGATCGCGCTGGCCGACCGCAGTTCGCTGACACTGCCGGTCGATTGGGGGCGCTACCGGCTCGAGATCGCCGATCCGCAGACTGGCCAGGTTGCGCGCTACCGTTTCTACGCGGGCTGGGGTGCCCAGGACGCCGAGGCGGTAGGCAACCGGCCCGACCGCGTGCAAATGAAGCTCGAAGGCGTGCCCGCCCGGCCTGGCGATACGGTCAAGCTGACCATCACGCCGCCGCACGATGGCCAGGCATTGGTCATGGTCGAGGGCGACCGCATGCTCTGGTCGCGCTGGGTGCCGGTGCTGGCCTCGGGCACACCGGTGGACATCCCGCTCGATCCGTCCTGGAAGCGGCACGACCTGTACGTATCGGCCGTCGTATTCCGGCCCGGCAGTGCCGGCGACCGGGTCACGCCGGCACGCGCGCTGGGCCTGGCATTCCTGCCGGTAGGCAGCGCCGAGCGCAAGCTGGGCGTGACGCTCGAGGCGCCGGGCAAAGTCGAACCCGAGCAGCGCACCACGGTGCGCGTCAAGGTGGACGGCGCGCAGGGCAGACAGGCCACGGTCACGCTTTCGGCGGTTGATGTGGGCATCCTGAATATCAATCAATATGCCACGCCCGACCCGCTGGATTTCTTCTTCGGCAAGCACCGCTACGCTGCAGAGCTGCGCGACATGTACGGCAAGCTGATCGAGAAAATGGATGGCACCACGGGCCGCCTGAAGTGGGGGGGCGATGCGGCGCTGCGCGGCGACAGCCGCAGCTTGCCACGCAAGGTCAAGTTGGTCGACCTATTTTCGGGGCCGGTGGCGCTGAACGAACAGGGCCAGGCCGACATCCCGTTGGACCTGCCCGATTTCAACGGTACGCTGCGCCTGATGGCGGTGGCCTTCAACGACGAGAAGTACGGCAGTGCCGATACCGAAATGGTGGTGGCCGCGCCGATCGTGGCCGAGCTCAGTACGCCGCGCTTCATCACGCCGGGCGACCAGGCCGCCATCGCGCTGGATGTGACCAACCTTAGCGGCGCCACCCAGCAGATCACCGTGCGCCTGCACGCGCTCGATCCGCTGGCCATCGCCGACGGCACGCGCACTGTATCGCTGCAAGACCGGCAACGCACCACATTGCGCTTTACCGCCACTGCCACCGGCTCGTATGGCCTGGGACAACTGCGGCTGCAAATCGACGGCAAGGGCGCGGCCCGGCCCGTGCATATCGTGCGCGAATCGGTGCTGCAGGTACAGCCGGCCCATGCGCCCGAGAACCAGCTGCGGCGCCTGCGCCTGGCACCCGGAGAAAGTTTCGCGCCGGGCGCCGGGCTGGCGGCCGGCTATTACCCGGATTCCGTCACGGCCAGCCTCAGTTTGTCGAACCGGCCGCCCATCAATGTGGCGCGCCTGGTGCAGCGCCTGCTCGGCTACCCCTATGGCTGCACCGAGCAAACCATCAGCGCGACCTTGCCCTGGGTGCTGATCGACGACGCCGATGCCAAGCGCTTCGGCTTGCCCGCGCACACGCGCCAGGAACGGGCCGACAAGGTGGCCGGTGCGCTGGGACGGCTGGCCGGTATGCGCAACGCCTCTGGCGCCTATTCGCTATGGGGCGATGCGTCGTCGCGCGACATCTGGCTGACTGCCTACGCCACCGGTTTCATGCAGGATGCGCGCGACCATGAGTTTGCGGTTCCCGAGTCCGCGCTGGCGCGCCCGCGCCAATGGTTGCTGGAACAACTGCAGCAAAGCGCCGGCAGCTTCGGCACTTGGCCGGACAAGCTGCGCCGCGACCTGCAAAGCGGCCGCGTCGATCGCGACAACGCCGAGACGCTGCGCAACGACCATCGCCGTTTCGCCGGATTTGCGGCGGCGGCGCTGGTGCTGGCGCGTGACCGCCAGGCGCCGCTGTCGACCGTGCGCCAATTGTTCGACCGCTACCAGGAGCGTGCCTTGTCGCCCCTGCCGCTGATGCAGCTGGCGGTAGCCTTCCAACTGATGGGGGATGCGGGGCGCATGGAAAAAGCCGTCGATCTGGCGCTGGCGCGCCCGTACGGATACCGGCACCATGGTGGCAGCGGGTACTCGGACGAATGGCTGGGCGACTATGGCAGCGCGGTGCGCGATTACGCGCTGGCCTATGCGCTGGCCGTGCAATACCAGTTGGCCGAGCAAGGCCGCGAGCCGTTGCTGGCTCAGCTCGACAGCCGGCTGCAAGGCCGCTCGTACTTGTCGACCCAAGAGCAGATGGCGTTGTTGCTGGCCGCGCGGGCAGCCGGTGGCGATGCCGGCACGCCCTGGGCGGCCACGCTGGCCACCGCCCATGGCCGCCAGGACCTGACCGGCACCGAAGACCGCAGCGTGTCTTTGCGCGGCGCCGATCTGGCGGCCTTGCAACTGACCAACACCGGTGCGCAGCCACTGTTTGTCGAGTTCGACCTGCAGGGCACCCGCCAGGAGCCGCCGGCGCCGCGCAGTGATGCGATCCGCCTGCAGCGCAGTTGGTACACGCCCGATGGCAAGCCTTGGGATGGTGGCGTGCTGCATACGGGCGACCTGTTGGTGGTCAAGCTGCGGGCATCGGCCAACCAGGTGCTGCCCGATGCCCTGGTGGTCGACCGCGTACCCGCGGGCTTCGAAGTCGAGAACCTGAACCTGTCGCAAAGCCCCGATATGCAAGACTGGGAAATCGGCGGAACGCGGGTGGCCGAGGCGATGGCCAACCCGGCCATCAAGCACCGCGAGTTCCGCGACGACCGCTATGTGGCCGCCATGGCACTGAACCGCAACGCGGTAGAGGTGTTCTATATGGCGCGGGTGGTCACGCCGGGGCGGTATGCCGTGCCCTCGACCGTGGCCGAAGACATGTATCGGCCCGAATTGCGAGGCGTAGGCGAACGATGGAGCCCGATCGATATCCGCGACCGCGGCGCGGCGCCTCGCTAGGGCGCGCCGTCCCGGGCCGGCGGCGCCGGGCGCTGCTGGCCGGCGTGTTGCTGGCGGGGGCGGCGCTGCTGTTCGCGCTGGATCGCCTGTTTCCCTTGCCCGCGGTAGGCAGCGGCGGGGCGGCTGTCGTGGTGGCGGCCGATGGCACGCCGCTGCGCACCTATCCCAGCCGCGATGGCATGTGGCGGTATCCGGTCATGCCTGGGCAGGTCGCGCCCGTGTACCTGGAAACTTTGCTGGGCTACGAAGACCGCTGGTTCTATTGGCATCCGGGCGTCAATCCGGTGGCGCTGGCGCGCGCCGGCTGGCAATGGCTGGCGCACGGGCGCATCGTGTCGGGCGGGTCTACCCTGACCATGCAGGTGGCGCGGCTGCTCGACCCGCGACTGGCCGCGCTGCCCTCGCGGTCGCTGGCGGCCAAGCTGCGCCAGATCGCCCGGGCCTTGCAGCTTGAATGGCACTACAGCAAGGACGAAATCCTGGCCATGTACCTGACGCATGCCCCGATGGGCGGCATTGTCGAAGGCGTGGAAATGGCCGCCCGCCTGTGGCTGGGCAAGTCCGCCCAGGACCTCAGCCGTGCCGAAGCCGCCTTGCTTACCGCTTTGCCGCAGGCGCCGTCGCGGCTGCGCCCCGACCGCCATCCGCAGGCGGCCCAAGTGGCGCGCGACAAAGTGCTCGACCGCATGGTGGCGCGCGGTTGGAGCGCCGCGGCCGTGGCCGATGCCAAGATCGAAACTGTGGTGGCGCCGCCGCTGCGGGCGCGCTGGCTGGCCCCGTTGGCGGCCCAGCGCCTGGTGGCGGGCCAGCGGGCCGGCCGGCAACCGGCCATCGTTCCATCGACATTGGACGCCGACATCCAGGCCACGGCAGAGCGCATGCTGCTCGATCGGGTCGATGGCTTGCCGCCGAAAGTGTCGATGGCGGTGCTGGTCATGGATAACGACACGCTGGCGATCAAGGCCTATGCCGGCTCGGCCGATTTCTCCGACGATAGCCGCTATGCGCATGTGGACATGGTGCGCGGCGTGCGCTCGCCGGGGTCCACCTTGAAGCCGTTCTTGTACGCGCAGGCGCTGGACGCCGGGCTGGTGCATTCCGAAAGCCTGCTGCTCGATGCGCCGCTGTCGTTCGGCGGCTATGCGCCGGGCAATTTCCAGGCGGCTTTTTCCGGGCCGGTCAGTGTGGCGCAAGCGCTGCAGCGTTCGCTGAATGTGCCCGCCGTGGATCTGCTCGACCGGGTCGGGCCGGCCCGTTTTGCCTCGATGCTGATGGCTGGCGGGGTGCGCCTGCGCATGCCGGATGGCGCCGTGCCCAATCTGAGCTTGATTTTGGGCGGTGCCGGCACCACATTGGAAGAGCTGGTCGGTGCTTATCGGGCGCTGGCTCGTGGCGGATTGGCGGGCCGACCGCGGCTGGCGCCGGGACAGCCCCGGGTCGAGTCCCGTATGATGAGCCCTGGGGCCGCCTGGATCGTGCGCGATATTCTCGAGGGTGGCGGCCATCCCGACCGGCCATTGGTGCAGGCCGGCCGGCCGCTGGCCTGGAAAACCGGCACCAGTTTCGGCTTTCGAGATGCCTGGGCGCTGGGCGTCACCGACGCCTGGACTATCGGTGTCTGGGTAGGGCGGCCGGATGGCACGCCCAATCCGGGGTTTTTCGGGGCGAACGTCGCGGCGCCGTTGTTGCGCGACATCGCCGCGGCCTTGCCGGGCGGCGTTGCGCGGCGCGACCCGCGCCCTCCCAGTGTGCAACCGGTGGTCACCTGCTGGCCGTCGGGGTGGCGGCAGGGCAGCGTGCCGGCCGGACCATGCGGCCAGCCGCGCGCCGCCTGGGCGCTGGAGGATACGGTGCCGCCCACGTTTGCCGGCTATGCTGACGTGGCAAGCGGACCGCTGCGGTTGCAAGGCGTGGCCAACGGGTCGGTGCTCAGGCCCGTACCGGGCCGGCAAGAGGTAGTACTGGATGTAAGCGTGCAAGGCGCACGCGGCCAGGTATGGTGGATGCTGGATGGGCGCGTGCGCGACCGTGGCCCGGCATCCGTGCCCATGACACTGTCGATGGTGCACAATGGCCGCTATACCCTGACCGCAATGGATGAGCAAGGCCGATACGACCGTGTGGTTTTTGAAATCTCTGGTGTTACGCCCTGATCAGCTTAGAATATGAATCGTGTATTTCGACCGCTTCGATGCGTTACGGAGGAAGCGTGATTTCCCAAGAGCTTGAAGTCAGCCTGCATATGGCTTTTGTCGAGGCCCGTTCGGCCCGGCATGAATTCATCACCGTCGAGCATCTGCTCCTGTCGCTGCTCGACAACGCGTCGGCCGTGGAAGTTCTGCGTGCCTGCGCCGCCAATCTGGATGACTTGCGCCGCAACCTGCGTCAGTTCGTATCCGAGAACACGCCGGTCATTCCCACCGGGGCGGAAGTCGATACGCAGCCCACGCTGGGTTTCCAGCGGGTGATCCAGCGCGCCATCATGCACGTGTCGGCCGGAGGCACCGGCAAGAAGCCGGTCACGGGCGCGAACGTGCTGGTGGCCATTTTTGGCGAAAAAGACTCGCACGCCGTTTACTACCTGCAACAGCAGGGCGTCACGCGGCTCGATGTCGTCAATTTCCTGTCACATGGCATCACCAAGCAGCCCCAGGAAGAATCCGCGGCCACTCCCAAAGAGCAGCCCAGCCTGGAAGAGCCCGCCGAAGCGCGGCAGTCGCCGCTGGACCAATACGCCACCGACCTGAACGCCGCCGCCCTGGCTGGCCGCATCGATCCCTTGATCGGTCGTGAATATGAAGTCGAGCGCGTCATCCAGGTGCTGTGCCGGCGCCGCAAGAACAACCCGCTGCTGGTGGGTGAAGCCGGCGTGGGCAAGACCGCCATTGCCGAAGGCCTGGCCTGGCGCATCACGCGCGGCGAAGTCCCCGAGATCCTGCAGGGCGCGCATGTGTTTGCGCTCGACATGGGCGCGTTGCTGGCCGGTACCAAGTACCGGGGCGATTTCGAGCAACGCCTGAAGGGCGTGCTCAAGCAGATTCGCGGCAATCCCGATGCCGTGCTGTTCATCGACGAGATCCATACCCTGATCGGTGCGGGGTCTGCCTCGGGCGGCACGCTCGATGCGTCCAACCTGCTCAAGCCTGCCTTGTCGTCCGGGCAGCTCAAGTGCATTGGCGCCACCACCTATACCGAGTTCCGCGGCGTCTTCGAAAAAGACCACGCACTGTCGCGTCGCTTCCAGAAGATCGACGTGTCCGAGCCCAGCGTCCAGCAAACGGTGCAGATCCTGCGCGGCCTCAAGAGCCGTTTCGAAGAACACCACAACGTGCGCTATTCGGCCGCCGCCCTCAGTGCCGCGGCCGAGTTGTCGGCTCGCTACATCAACGACCGCCACCTGCCCGACAAGGCCATCGACGTCATCGACGAAGCGGGTGCCGCGCAACGCCTGCTGCCGCGTTCGCGCCAGAAGAAACTCATCGGCAAGATCGACATCGAGAACATTGTCTCGAAGATCGCGCGCATTCCGCCGCAGTCGGTGTCCAACGACGATCGCAGCAAGCTGGCCACGCTCGACCGCGATCTCAAGACCGTGGTGTTTGGCCAGGACAACGCTATCGACGCGCTGGCCGCCGCCATCAAGATGGCGCGCTCGGGGCTGGGCAAGCCCGACCGTCCCATCGGTTCGTTCCTGTTCTCGGGCCCCACCGGCGTGGGCAAGACCGAAGTGGCGCGCCAACTGGCGTTCACCATGGGCGTCGAACTGCTGCGTTTCGACATGTCCGAATACATGGAACGCCATGCCGTGTCGCGTCTGATCGGCGCGCCGCCCGGATACGTCGGCTTCGATCAGGGCGGCCTGCTTACCGAGGCCATCACCAAGCAGCCGCATTGCGTGTTGCTGCTCGATGAAATCGAAAAAGCCCACCCCGATGTGTTCAACATCCTGCTGCAGGTGATGGACCACGGCACGCTGACCGACAACAACGGGCGCAAGGCCGACTTCCGCAATGTCATCATCATCATGACGACCAACGCGGGCGCCGAGACCTTGAACCGGGCGGCCATCGGTTTTTCGAACAGCCGCGTCGTCGGCGACGAAATGGCCGAGATCCGCCGGATGTTCACTCCTGAATTCCGTAACCGGCTCGATGCCATCATTCCGTTCGCACCGCTGTCGCGCGAGATCATCCTGCGCGTGGTCGACAAATTCCTGATGCAGCTCGAAGACCAGTTGCACGAACGCCGCGTCGAAGCGGTGTTCACCGACGAACTGCGGCAGCACCTGGCCAAAGAGGGGTTCGATCCGCTGATGGGTGCGCGGCCCATGCAACGCCTGATACAGGACACCATACGCCGGGCGCTGGCCGACGAACTATTGTTCGGCAAGCTGGCCGATGGCGGCACGGTTACCGTCGACCTCGACGAAGCCGGGAAGGTACGACTGAGCTTCGACGGTGCAGGCAAGACGCCGATTTCCGGCGCACCCGACAAGCAGGAAGTCGAACTGGTCGATTGATCATTTTGAGCCGCGAGCCTCTGATCTCGTGCGAACACTGCGCCAGCGTTTTCAGGCGCCACGAATTGCAGCCGGGCGAGACCGCCACTTGCTCGCGCTGCGGCACGATACTGTGGCGTTTTAGCAGCATCAGCCTGTCCGGCTGGCTGGCCTTGACGCTGGCCGCGCTGATCGTGTTCGTGGTCGCCAATGCCTATCCGGTGATCAGCATGTCCGTGCAGGGCATGACGCGCGACGCCTCGCTGCTCGACGCCGTGTCGATGACCTGGCAACAAGGCTACAACGCCACCGCCATCATGACAGGCCTGGCTGGATTCGCGCTGCCGCTGCTGCAATTGTGCGTGCTTGCATGGGTGCTGTGGCCGCTTTCCCAAGGCCGCGAGCCGCGGGCGTTCCGCCCCGCCATGCGCATGCTGGGCATATTGCGGCCATGGTGCATGGTGCAAGTCTTCCTGCTGGGTGTGCTGGTGTCGGTGGTGAAGCTGGCGGGCATGGCGGCGGTCAGCCCCGCGCCCGGCCTGTATGCCTTTGGGGCCTTGACCGTGCTGCTCACCATCCTGGACCGCCTTTCGCCCCATGCCGTGTGGCGCTTTGCCGAACAAGGTGGCGCGGTGCCGATACATGTGCCCGACGCGCAGCCAGGCCAGGTGCTGGCGGGCTGCCATGTCTGCGGCCAGGTGCAGGCCTTGCCCCACGACCATGGCGACCCGGCCCATCGCTGCGTGCGTTGCAGCGCCGTGGTGCATTACCGCAAGCCCAATAGCCTGGGCCGCACCTGGGCGCTGCTGCTGGCCGCGGCTGTGCTGTACGTGCCGGCCAATGTGTTGCCCATCATGAACATCAATTCGATCTTGTTCGGCGACAGCGGCCATACCATTCTGGGGGGCGTGGTCGAGCTCTGGCAAACCGGTTCATGGGACATCGCCCTGATCGTATTCGTGGCCAGCATCGTGGTGCCCCTGACCAAGATTCTTGCGTTGATCGTGCTGGCCGGCGCCGTGCAGTGGGGCAGCGAGTTCAACCTGCGTTCGCGTACCCGGTTGTACGAGTTGATCGAATTCATCGGCCAGTGGTCGATGCTCGATGTCTTCGTAGTGATATTGTTGTCGGCCTTGGCGCATTTCCAGGGCATCATGGAAATTTCCGCCGGCCCCGCGGCCGGCGCGTTTGGCCTGGTGGTCATTCTTACCATGCTCGCGGCCATGAGTTTCGATCCGCGCAGCGCATGGGACCAGGAATTCCGCGGCAGCCGCCGTGGCCGGCCGGCCCCCGAGGGCACCGGTACGGCCTCCGGGCAAAACACGGCATAGTTCCCGCCTACATAAATACACGATATGGCCGACCAGACTCCTTCACCCTCCAACGACCGCATCGACGCACCGGAAGTCACGCGCAAGAAGCAGCGGCGCATCTCCTGGATATGGCTGGTGCCCATCGTGGCCGCGCTGGCCGGCCTGTCGCTGGTGGTCCGGACCTGGATGGAAGTGGGGCCGACAGTCTCCATTGAATTCAACACCGCCGAGGGAATCGAGGTCGGCAAGACCCAGGTCCGCTACAAAGACGTGGTGGTAGGTACGGTTCACAACATCAGCTTCAACGACGACCGTTCCAAAGTCATCGTGCAGGCGCAACTGGCCAAGGACGCCGCGGGCCTGGCGACCGAGGGCACCAATTTCTGGGTGGTGCGGCCCCGATTGGGCATCAGCGGGGTATCGGGGCTGGGTACGCTACTGTCCGGCGCCTACATAGGCGTGGACGCCGTCGATGGCCCCCAAGCCTCGACTACGGCCACCAAGTTCGAGTTCATCGGCCTGGAAACGCCGCCACCGGTCACGCACGATCGCGACGGCAAGCGCTTCACCCTGAAGGCCCATGACCTGGGGTCGCTGGATATCGGATCGCCGGTGTATTTTCGACGCATCAATGTCGGGCGGGTGATCGGTTACAAACTCGACGACAGCGGCAGCGCTGTCAACGTAGAAGTGTTCATCGATGCGCCCAATGACAAGTTCGTGACCCAGGGCACGCGGTTCTGGAATGCCAGCGGGGTCGATTTGTCGGTCGACGGCAGCGGGTTGAAGCTGCATACGCAGTCGCTGGTGTCGCTGGCGCTGGGTGGGTTGGCCTTTGCACCGGTCAATCAGAATGACGGTGGCGCCGCCGCGCAGGGCAGCGAATTCCAGCTGTATTCCAGCGAAGCCGAGGCCAAGGCTAATCCCGATGGCGAACCAGTCCCGATCCGCATGCGCTTCGACCAGTCGGTGCGTGGCCTGAGCGTGGGCGCAACGATTGATTTCCAGGGCATCGCGTTGGGTGAAGTGACCCGCATCACGATCGATTTCGATGCCGACAAACAGCGCTTCTATGCGCTGGTCGACGCCTCGCTGTATCCCGAGCGCCTGGGCTCGGTGTACGACCGGGTGCATGAGCGCGCTTTGGCATCCGGCGACGATACCGAGGGCAAGCTGCTGGCGGCAATGGTCAAGCACGGGCTGCGAGGCCAGTTGCGCACGGCCAATTTGCTGACCGGGCAGCTGTATATCGTGCTGCAGCACTTCCCCAAGGCCGAGCCGGTCGAGTTCCAGATTTCCGACCCCATTGTCATTCCGACCATTCCGGGCAACCTGGAGCAGTTACAGCAGCAGATCACCAATATCGTCGAGAAGATCGACAGGATTCCGTTCGACCAGATCGGCCGCGACCTGCGCACCACGCTTTCCAGCACGTCCAAGCTGATGTCCAGCCTGGACAAGACCCTGGCGCCCGAAGCGCGCGAAACCTTGCGGGCCGCCCGCAAGTCGCTGGACAACATCAACAGCTTGCTGGCTACCGATGCGGCGCTGCCGGCCAATGCCGAGCGCGCCATGCAGGAACTGGGCCGCGCCGCCCGTTCATTGCGCGCCCTGGCCGATTACCTGCAAGCCAACCCGGAAGCCTTGATCCGCGGCCGGGGCCAAGACCCGCTGCCCGGCGAAACCAGGAACTGATCCATGCGTACCCACCGATACGTCCCGCTCTCGCTGTCCGTCCTAGCGCTGTCGGCCTTGCTGTCCGGGTGCGCCGGGTCGCCGCCCGCGCACTTTTATACCTTGCAGACCGCGCCGCAAGCCGTGTCGCCGGACGCAAGACGGGCCGGCTTCCAGATCGAGATCGCACCCGTGTCGGTGCCTTTGCAGGCCGACCAGCCGCAAATAATGTTGCGCGAGCACGAGGGCGACGGTGCGCTGGCGCCCTTGTATTCGCATCGCTGGAGCGCGCCGCTGTCCGATGAGATCGGGGCTGGCCTGTCCGATGTGCTGACAAGCACCCTGGGTGCGTTGAACGTCCAGACACTGGGCACGGCCAATAACGCGCCGGTCTGGCGAGTGCAGGTGGATGTGCAGCGGTTCGATATGGTTGCCGGCGGCCCGGCCCGCCTCGATGCCACCTGGCGGGTGCGGCCCATCAACCTGAAGGGTGCCGGCACGCTGATGTGCCGCACCGCCGTTCAAATGCCGGCCGATGGCCTGAGCATACCCGCGCTGGTGCAAGCGCAGCAGCGCGCGGTGGCCCTGATGGCGCAGACCATCGCTTCGGCCATCGAGTCGGGCGGGGTGCGGGCGACGCCGGCCGGGCAACAGGTGCTGCTCTGGGATTGCAATCAACAAGGGTAAACCCTTAAAGGTTAACCACAATTCAAAGCGGGTTGCATCTTCCTTAGTATTCCGGTTTGACCGGAAGTGGCGAGCGCATGGCCTGGTGGGCCATGGCGTAGCCGTATGAGCTGAGGAACCGAATTCATCATGGCCAGTACCACATTGGGCGTCAAGGTGGACGACACCTTGCGCGACCGCCTGAAAGCCGCGGCGCGGAAACTGGGTTGCACCCCGCATTGGCTGCACAAACAAGCGTTGCTAGGGTATCTGGACAAGATCGAACGCGGCCAGTTGCCCGCCGAGATCTCGCACTTGTCGCAAGACGAGGCCGATCTCGACGATATCGATGTGGGTACGCAGCCGGCCACGCCGCCGTTCTTCGAGTTCGGCCAGGACGTGCAGCCCCAGTCAGTGCTGCGTGCCGCCATTACGGCCGCCTATCGCCGTCCGGAGCCGGAATGCGTGCCGTTGCTGCTGGGGCAGGCGCGCATGCCCCACACCGAGAAAATCCACGCCATGGCAACCCGCCTGGTGCAGGCGCTGCGCGACAAGCGCGGCGGTGGCGGGGTGGAAGGCCTGATCCAGGAATTTTCATTGTCCAGCCAGGAAGGCGTGGCCTTGATGTGCCTGGCCGAGGCCTTGCTGCGTATTCCCGACCGCGCCACCCGCGATGCCCTGATCCGCGACAAGGTCGCGCGCGGCGACTGGCGCTCGCACATGGGGGGGTCTCAGTCGCTGTTCGTCAATGCCGCGACCTGGGGGCTGATGCTGACGGGCAAGCTGGTGGCCGTCAACAGCGAACAATCGCTGTCCAAGGCCTTGACGCGGCTGATAGGCAAGGGCGGCGAACCCTTGGTGCGCAAGGGCGTCAATCTGGCGATGCGCATGATGGGCGAGCAATTCGTGTCGGGCCAGAGCATTTCCGAGGCCCTGGCCAATAATCGCAAGCTCGAGGCCAAGGGTTTCCGCTATTCGTACGATATGCTGGGCGAAGCCGCCACCACCAGCGAAGACGCCGACCGCTACTACGCCTCGTACGAGCAGGCCATCCATGCCATCGGCAAGTCGGCGGCGGGCCGCGGCATCTACGAAGGGCCGGGCATTTCCATCAAGCTTTCGGCGCTGCATCCCACCTATACGCGGGCACAGCGCGAGCGTGTCATGGAAGAACTGCTGCCGCGCGTCAAGGCGCTGACGGTGCTGGCGCGCAGCTACGACATCGGCCTGAACATCGACGCCGAAGAGGCCGACAGGCTGGAAATCTCGCTCGACCTGCTCGAGGCGCTGTGCCTGGCCCCCGAGCTGGAGGGTTGGAACGGCATCGGTTTCGTGGTGCAGGCCTACCAGAAGCGCGCGCCGTTCGTGATCGACTATGTGATCGACCTGGCGCGCCGCAGCCGCCATCGCATCATGGTGCGGCTGGTCAAGGGCGCATACTGGGACACCGAAATCAAGCAGGCCCAGATCGAAGGCCTGGAGGGCTATCCGGTTTATACCCGCAAGGTCTATACCGACGTGGCGTACCTGGCGTGCGCGCGCAAGCTGCTGGGCGCGCCCGAGGCGGTCTATCCGCAATTCGCCACGCACAACGCCTATACCCTGGCGGCCGTCTACCAGTTGGCGGGCCAGAACTACTACCCCGGCCAGTACGAGTTCCAATGCCTGCACGGCATGGGCGAGCCCTTGTACGAAGAAGTGGTCGGCCCCGTCGCGCAGAACAAGCTGAACCGCCCGTGCCGCATTTATGCGCCGGTGGGCACGCACGAGACCCTGCTGGCCTACCTGGTGCGCCGCCTGCTCGAGAACGGCGCCAATACTTCCTTCGTGAATCTGATCGGCGACGAGAGCATTCCGGTCGATGAGCTGGTGGCCGACCCGGTCGACGTGGCCGCCCGCATCGCGCCGCTGGGTGCCCCGCACGAGAAAATTCCCTTGCCGCGCGACCTGTACGGCCCGCCCGGCAGCGGCGCGCGGCTGAATTCGGCCGGCCTGGACTTGACCAACGAACACCGCCTGGGGTCGCTGGCGGCGGCCTTGCTGGCCAGCGCCGCCACGCCCTGGCAAGCCATGCCGATGCTGGGCGAGGGTGCTGGCGGCTGGGATGCCGAGCGGGCGATCCAGGTCCGCAATCCGTCCGATCATCGCGACGTGGTGGGCGAGGTCATCGAGGCCCGGGCCGCCGAAGTTGAGCAAGCCTTGCAGGCGGCCGGCAATGCCGCGCCGATCTGGCAGTCCACCCCGGTGGGCGAGCGGGCCCAGTGCCTGCGCCGCGCGGCGCAGTTGCTCGAAGAGGGCATGCAGCCGCTGCTGGGCCTGATCGTGCGCGAAGCCGGCAAGTCGCTGCCCAATGCCATCGCCGAAGTGCGCGAAGCGGTCGACTTCCTGCGCTATTACGCCGACCAGGCCGAGCGCGAGTTCGGCAACGACACGCATCGGCCGCTGGGCACCGTCTTGTGCATCAGCCCCTGGAATTTTCCGATGGCCATTTTCACGGGCCAGGTCGCCGCCGCGCTGGTGGCCGGCAACACCGTGATCGCCAAGCCGGCCGAACAGACCAGCCTGATCGCCGCGCAGGCGGTGCAGGTGCTGCGCGCGGCCGGTGTGCCGGCCGGCGCGGTACAACTGCTGCCGGGGCGCGGCGAAACCGTCGGGGCGCAATTGGTTGAAAGCCCGGCCATCGACGGCGTCATGTTCACCGGTTCCACCGATGTGGCGCGCCTGATCGCGCGTACCCTGGCCCGCCGGCTGGATGACCGTGGCCACACGATTCCGCTGATCGCGGAGACGGGTGGGCAGAACGCCATGATCGTCGATTCGTCGGCGCTGGCCGAGCAGGTGGTTTCCGATGTGCTGAACTCCGCCTACGATTCGGCCGGCCAGCGCTGTTCGGCCCTGCGCGTGCTGTGCCTGCAGGAAGACAGTGCCGATCATGTGCTGCATATGCTGCGCGGTGCCATGCGCGAACTGCGGGTAGGCAATCCCGACCAGTTGTGCACCGACGTGGGGCCCGTCATCGACGCCGAGGCGCGCGACAGTATCGTCCGCCATATCGAGGCCATGCGCGCGGCCGGCCATCGCGTCGACCAGGTCGAACTCGATGGCAAGTGCCGCTACGGCACCTTCGTGCCGCCCACCCTGATCGAGATCGGCAATGTGGGCGAACTGACGCGCGAGGTATTCGGGCCGGTTCTGCACGTGCTGCGCTATCGCCGCGATGCCCTGGACGAAGTGCTGGACCAGATCAACGACACGGGCTACGGGCTTACCTTCGGCGTGCACAGCCGCATCGACGAAACCATCGGCCATGTCACGCAACGCATCCATGCGGGCAATATGTACGTGAACCGCAACATCGTCGGGGCCGTGGTGGGCGTGCAGCCTTTTGGCGGAGAAAACCTGTCGGGCACGGGCCCCAAGGCCGGCGGCCCCTTGTATTTGTACCGCCTGCTGGCGACACGGCCGGCCGGCCTGCCCCCCAGCGTCGATGGCGCCGCGCCGCTGCCGCGCGTGCTGGCCTTGCCAGGACCGACCGGCGAGCAAAATACCTACAGCCTGCAAGCGCGCGGCACGATACTTTGCGTGGCGGCCACCGAGGCCGGCGCGCGCGCGCAGTTCGCCGCCGTCCAGGCCACCGGCAATGCGGCCCTGTTCCTGGATACGCCTGCCGCGCGCGCCTGGCACGCCGGGGCGAAAGCGGGGGCAGCAACGGTGTCATGGCTGGCCGATACCGCGCTCGACGCCGCGGTGTTCCACGGGGTGCTGTTCGAAGGCGACGGCGATGCGCTGCGCAGCTGGAACGAACGTATTGCGGCGCGTGGCGGCCCGATCCTGGCGGTGCAGGGCCTTACCTCGGATGCCCTGGCGTCCGGCGCGGCCTATACGCTGGAATTGCTGGTGACCGAGCGCTCCATCAGTGTCAATACGGCCGCGGCTGGCGGCAACGCCAGCCTGATGTCCATAGGCTAGGGCAGGGGGCGCCATGCAACCACAGTGTGGCCTGGGCGGGCGCGGGTTATCTCCAATAGCACCGAGGGTTGCACCTGATTCAAAATTCGGTGCAACTTTCCAGGCAATAGCCATGGCAAGCCATGACGAAATCGCCGCCGCCGGCCTGCCGGCGCCTGCGGGACCAATAAAAGCCACCCGCGCCACGAGCTGCGGCGTGTCTTTGTGCCACCTCATTCACACAGGAGGATTCATATGAAATTCGCATTTTCCCGCCCGGCCCTGCTGGCCGCGCTGACCGCAGCCTGCCTGGCCGGCGGTGCCCATGCCGAGGAAATCAAGTTCGGCTTCGCGGCGCCCCTGACGGGTCCGCAATCGCACTACGGCGAAGACATGCAGAACGGCCTGACCCTGGCGCTTGAAGAAGCCAACAAGAAGGGCATCAAGGTCGACGGCGAAACCGCCAAGTTCGTGCTGGTCTCGCGCGATGACCAGGCCGATCCGCGCACCGCCGTGCAAGTGGCGCAGCAACTGGTGGACGAAGAGGTCGACGGCATCCTGGGCCACTTCAATTCGGGCACGACGATTCCCGCCTCGCGGGTGTACAACGAAGCCGGCCTGCCGCAGATCGCCATGGCCACTTCGCCCGAATACACCAACCAGAACTACGACACCACCTTCCGCATGATGACCAGCGACACCCAGCAGGGCGCGGCGGTGGGCAAGTTCATCGTCGAGAACCTGAAGGCCAGGAAAGTCGCCATCATCGATGATCGCACCGCCTATGGCCAGGGCCTGGCCGACGAGGTCGAGAAAGCGGTCAAGAAGGCGGGCGGCGAAATCGTGCGCCGCGAATACACCACCGACAAGGCCAATGACTTCACGTCCATCCTGACCAACATCAAGGCTGCCGCACCCGATGCGATTTTCTACGGCGGCCTGGACGCGCAGTCCGGCCCCATGAAGCGCCAACTGGTTCGCCTGGGCCTGGCGGCACCGCTGGTATCGGGCGAAATGACCCGCAGCGATACCTTCATCAAGTTGGCGGGCGACGCCGCCGATGGCACTTATGCATCGCTGGCGGGCGTGCCGCTGGAAAAAATGGCGGCCGGCAAGGACTTCGCCCAGCGCTATGAGGCCCGCTTCAAGAAGGCGCCCGGCGTGTACGCGCCATATGCCTACGATGGTGCCTGGAACATGATCACCGCCATCGAACAGGCCGACTCGGCCGATCCGGCCGATTACCTGCCCAAGCTGGCCAAGCTGGAACGCAAGGGAGCCACCAGCGAGCATATCGCCTACGATGCCAAGGGCGACCTGAAGGAAATCTCGGTCACCATTTACGAAGTCAAGAATGGCAAGTGGGAAATGGTCCAGACCATGGTAAGCCAGGCCAACTGAACGGCCGGCTGGTATCGCACGCGGGCGCAGCGCGCCCGCGTTGCCGCATGACCGCCGCGCGGCATCGTGTCCGCGCGCAACGGCCTCTTACTTTGTGAGCACCTGGCAGGCTCGGCGTCTATGGACATCTTCATACAACAACTCATCAACGGCCTGACGCTGGGCAGCGTGTATGCGCTGGTCGCGCTGGGCTATACGATGGTGTACGGCATCATCGGACTGATCAATTTCGCGCATGGCGATGTCGTCATGATCGGCGCCATGGCAGCCACCATGGTCGCCTCGGCCATGGTGGGCGGCGATCCCACCGTATCGGCTTTTGCCGTGCTGGGTGCCGGGCTGCTCATCTCGGTACCGCTGTGCATGGCGGTGGGCTGGACAGCCGAACGCGTGGCCTACCGGCCGCTGCGGCGGGCGCCGCGGCTGGCGGCGCTGATCACCGCCATCGGCGTGTCCATCATTCTGCAGAACCTGGCCATGATGGTGTGGGGCCGCAATTACCTGAATTTCCCCCAGGTGCTGCAGCCGCAGGTGTTCGAGCTGGCTGGCGCGCGCATGAGTTCGCTGCAGATGGCCATCGTGCTGATCGCAGCGCTGATCATGGGCGCCTTGCTGGCCGTCGTGCACAAGACCCGGCTGGGCACCGCCATGCGGGCCACGGCCCAGAATCGCGAAGTGGCCGGCCTGATGGGCGTCAATATCAACACGGTGATCTCGGCCGCCTTCCTGATCGGCTCGGCCCTGGCCGCCGTGGCCGGCATGATGGTCACCACCTACTACGGTGTGGCGCAGTACACCATGGGCTTCATGCTGGGGCTGAAGGCCTTCACGGCCGCCGTGCTGGGCGGCATCGGCAACATGGTCGGGGCGATGGCGGGCGGCTTGCTGCTGGGCATCATCGAGTCGCTGGGCGCGGGCTATATCGGCGACCTGACCGGCGGTTTCCTGGGCAGTCACTACCAGGATGTCTTCGCCTTCGTGGTGCTGGTGCTGGTGCTGATCTTCCGTCCGTCCGGCCTGCTGGGCGAACGCGTGGGAGACCGCGCATGAACGCCATTCTCAACAGTCGGGGCCTGTCGCGCCGCAGCCTGCTGGGCATCGTGCTGGTCGGCGTGGCGCTGGCGGTGTTGCCTTTCGTGCTGGGCATGGCCGGCCAAAGCTGGGTACGCGTCCTGAACTTCGCGCTGCTGTACGTGATGCTGGCGCTGGGCCTGAACATCGTGGTGGGTTTTGCCGGCCTGCTCGATCTGGGCTACATCGCCTTCTATGCGGTGGGCGCCTATGCCTGGGCCTTGCTGGCCTCGCCGCACTTCGGGCTGCACCTGCCGTTCTGGGCCATCCTGCCCATCAGCCTGGGCGTGGCATGCGTGTTCGGGGTGCTGCTGGGGGCGCCCACGCTGAAACTGCGCGGCGACTACCTGGCCATCGTCACCTTGGGGTTCGGTGAAATCATCCGCATCTTCCTCAACAATCTGAACGCGCCGGTCAACATCACCAATGGTCCGCAGGGCATCAACCGCATCGACGGATTCCAGGTGGGCGACTTCATGTTCGGCCGCACCGAAACTTTGCTGGGCATCCGCGTGACCGGCCCTGAAAAGTACTACTACCTGCTGCTGGGCATCACGCTGCTGATCGTGCTGGTTTGCATGCGCCTGCAGAATTCGCGCATCGGCCGCGCCTGGGAAGCCATCCGCGAAGACGAGATCGCCGCCAAGGCCATGGGGATCAACACCCGTAACGTCAAACTGCTGGCTTTCGCGATGGGCGCTTCGTTTGGCGGCGTGGCGGGCGCGCTGTTCGCCTCCATGCAGGGCTTCGTCAGCCCCGAAAGCTTCAGCCTGACCGAGTCCATCTCGGTACTGTGCATGGTGGTGCTGGGCGGCATGGGCAATATCCCCGGCGTGATCCTGGGTGCCATATTGCTGGCTGCCTTGCCCGAGTTCCTGCGCGCGGTGGTCGAGCCCGTGCAGCGGCTGGTGTTCGGCGAAGTGGTGCTCGACCCCGAAGGCATACGCATGCTGCTGTTCGGCCTGGCAATGGTCTGCGTAATGCTGTTCCGCCCGGCGGGCCTGTGGCCGTCGGCGGTGCGCAAGCGCGAGCTGGCGGGCAACGCGGGAGGGCAGGCATGAGCCCCATTCTCCAAGCGGAAGGCCTGGGCAAGCGTTTCGGCGGCCTGCGGGCGCTGTCCGAGGTCAGCTTCGATATCCGTGCCGGCGAAATCTACGGGCTTATCGGCCCCAACGGCGCCGGCAAGACTACGCTGTTCAATGTGCTGACCGGGCTGTACATCCCGGAAGAAGGGCGCTGCACTTTCAATGGCACGCCGCTCACCGGCTTGAAGCCGCATCAGGTGGCGCAGGCCGGGCTGGCCCGTACGTTCCAGAATATCCGCCTGTTCGCGAACCTGAGCGCCATCGAGAACGTCATGATCGGGCGCCATGTGCGGACCCGTGCGGGCGTGCTGGGCGCGGTGCTGCGCACGCCCGCCACGCGAGCCGAAGAAGCGGCCATCGAACGCCGTGCCCACGAACTGCTGGATTATGTGGGTATCGGCGCGCGCGCCAATGACGTGGCGCGTTCGCTGTCGTATGGCGACCAGCGGCGGCTGGAAATCGCCCGGGCCCTGGCCACCGATCCCAAGCTGCTGGCGCTGGACGAGCCCGCGGCCGGCATGAATGCCTCGGAAACCGTGGTGCTGCGCCAGCTGATCGAGAAGATACGCAACGATGGCATCACGGTGCTGCTGATCGAGCACGACATGAAACTGGTCATGGGGCTGTGCGATCGGGTACTGGTGCTGGAATACGGCAAGGTGCTGGCCATGGGCAAGCCGGCGCAGGTGCAGCGCGATCCCAAAGTGATCGAGGCCTACCTGGGCGCGGGCGCGGCCCACGATGCGCCCGTCCCATCATCGGAGCAAGCGGCATCATGAGCGCGTCCCAACCCTTACTGGAACTGCGCGGGCTGGAAGTCGCCTACGGCGGTATCCGCGCGGTGCGCGGCATCGACCTGCGGGTCGATACCGGCGAACTGGTCTGCCTGATCGGTGCCAACGGCGCGGGCAAGAGCACCACGCTGCGCGCCATTTGCGGCCTGGTGCCGCCGGCCGCCGGCGATATCGCCTACGACGGCCAGTCCATCAACGGCCGCAAGTCATTCGAGCTGGTGCGGCGCGGCCTGGTCATGGTGCCCGAAGGCCGTGGCATTTTCGGGCAACTGACCATCGAAGAGAACCTAGCCATGGGGGCCTACGTGCGGCGCGATGCCGCGCAGGTACGCCAGGACACCGAGCGCGTGTTCACGCTGTTTCCGCGCCTGGCCGAACGGCGCAGGCAGGCGGCCGGCACGCTGTCGGGCGGCGAGCAGCAAATGGTGGCCATGGGCAGGGCGATGATCGCGCGGCCCAAGTTGCTGCTGCTGGACGAGCCCTCGATGGGCCTGGCGCCCCTGATGGTGGAAAAAGTGTTCGAGGTGGTGCGCGCCATCGCCGCCGAGGGCGTCACCATCCTGCTGATCGAACAGAATGCCAAGCTGGCACTCGAACACAGCCATCGCGGCTACGTGATGGAATCCGGCGAACTGACGCTGTCGGGGCCGGCGCGCGAGCTGCTGACCGATCCCAAGGTGCGCGCCGCCTACCTGGGCGAAGTCGACGACGCGGCCTGAGCGGCGCTGGCGGACCGGCCAGGGCTGGCATCCGCGGCAGCACCGCGGAGTGTCAGCCGGCGCGTGGATTGAAGGGGTCGGCCATGCCCGGCCCGCTATCGATCCAGACCGCCTTGGTCTCGGTGTATTCGTAGATGGCTTCCAGGCCATTCTCGCGCCCCAGGCCGCTTTCTTTCATGCCGCCGAAAGGCATGCTGTAGTGCGTGCGGCGATACGTGTTGACCCACACCGTGCCGGCCCGCAGCCGCCGCACGGTGCGGTGCACGCGAGCCACGTCGCGGCTCCAGATGCCCGCGGCCAGCCCGAAGCGGGTGTCGTTGGCGATGGCCACGGCCTGGTCTTCGCTGGTGAACGGAATCAGGCACAGTACCGGGCCGAATACCTCGACGCGGGCGATTTGCATGTCGTTGCGTACCTTGCCGAAAATGGTCGGCAGCACGAACAGGCCGGCGGCCAGCGCCGGGTCGTCCGGCGGGCCGCCCCCGCATAGCAGTTGCGCGCCTTCCTGGCGCCCGATCTCGATCATGCGCAGCACTTTGTCGTATTGCATGCGGCAGGCCACGGTGCCCATCTCGGTGTCCTCGAGCAGGGGGTCTCCCAGCTTGACGCTGCGTGCGCGCGCCACCAGGCGGCGGGCGAACTCATCGTAGATGCCGGCTTGCACCAGGGCGCGCGAACCCGCCAGGCAGGTTTGGCCGCTTGCCGAGAAAATACCGGCCAGCACGCCGTTGACGGCCCGGTCGAGATCGGCATCGTCGAACACGATATTGGGCGATTTGCCGCCCAGTTCCAGCGACACCCGGGCCAGGCGGGCGGCCGCGGTCTGCGCGACCTGCCTGCCGACGGCGGTGGACCCGGTGAAGGCAACCTTGTCCACCTGCGGATGGGCGGCCAGCGCCGCGCCCGCCGCGCCACCGCCCGTAACCACATTGACCACCCCGGGGGGAAAGCCCGCTTGCTCGAACAATTCGGCCAGTACCAGGGTAGATACCGGCGTGATTTCAGAGGGTTTGACGACCACCGTATTGCCGGCCGCCAGCGCGGGGCAGAGTTTCCAGAAAAGCAGCGACAACGGGCTGTTCCAGGGCGTGATCGCCGCAACCACTCCAACGGGTTCGCGCACGGTGTAGGTGAACATGTCCGGGATGCTGATGGGAACGGTGTGCCCGTGCATGAGTTCGGCGGCACCGGCAAAGTAATGGCAATGCGCGGCCAGGCCGTGGGTCTGCGCCAGGACTTCGCGCATGAGCTTGCCATTCTCGAGCACCTGGACGTTGGCCAGTTCCTGCGCGTTGTCGGTGATCAGCTGGGCCAGCCGGCGCAACAGCCGGGCACGGTAGGCAGGCAGGCTGCCAGCCCATGGTCCCGCCTCGAGCGCCTGGCGCGCCGCGCTCACCGCACGCTCGATGTCGGCCTCGCCCGCGTCGGGCACTTGGGCCCAGGGCTGGCCGGTATAAGGGTCGATGCTGGCGAATGTGCGCGCGCCGGCCGCCGCGCACCATGCGCCGTCGATCAGCATCGAATAAGTGCGCTGCGGGCGCGCACGGATAGAGGTGGCGGCTGCGGTATCCGGATTCAAGCGAGTCTCCTGTGTGCGGGCATCATTCACTGAGCGGGATATGGGCTTTCTGGACGAAATCGCCCCAGTACTGCTTTTGTGCCTGCAGCCAGCTGCGAAACTCCGCGGGCGATTTGTTGGCCACCGCTTCCAGGCCCATGTCGCGCAGCTTTTGCTGGTATGCGGGTTCGGCGGCAATGGCCTGCAGCTCGCGGTTCAGGCGCTCGGCGATCGGCGCGGGCAGGTTCGCCGGTGCGCCTATGCCTATCCAGGCAATGGCCTCGAAACCGGGAATGGTCTCGGCCATGGTGGGCACATCGGGAAGAATGGGCGAGCGCTGGGGGGGCGTGACGGCCAGCGCCCTGAGCTGCCCGCCGCGGATCTGGCCCAGGGGCGAGGGCAGCGAGTCGATGAAGAACGAGATATATCCGCCCAGAAGGTCCTGTATGGCGGGCGCCGCGCCCTTGTAGGGCACATGCAGCAGCTTGGTATCGGTAGACAGCGCGAACAGCTCGCTGATCAGGAAAGGGCTGCTGCTCAGGCCGAACGACCCGTACGATACCTTGCCCGGTGCCTTGCGCGCCGCTTCGGCCACGTCGACCACGCTGTGGTAGGGGCTCTTGGCGGGCACCACCATGACGTACGGAAACGAGACGACCTGCGAGATGGGGGTGAAGTCGTCGATGGGATCGAGCGGATAGGACTTCTTCAGATTGGGAGACACCGTGTGCACGGTGGCCGACATCAGCAGCAGCGTATAGCCATCGGGTGCCGCCTGCGCCACTTGCTGCGTGCCGATCAGGCCGGTCGCGCCAGGGCGGTTCTCGACCACCACGGGCTGGCCCAGCCGGGCACCCAGCCGTTCGGCCACGGAACGCGCCACCAGGTCGGTGGTGCCGGCGGCCGTCCAGGGCACCACCAGCCGTATGGGCCGGGTTGGATAATCCGCCGGGCTGGCCGCCGCCGCGGCCGTCGCCGCGGCGGGAAGAATGGCTGCACAGGCTAACGCAACAAGCATGGAAACTGGGCACTTCCGGATCGATAGCGTCATGGCGCTTTCCCCTTGTATGGTCTGTCAGGAATATCTGCCGTCCCTTGATACCGCTAGGCGGCTTCGTAGGCGTAGTATTTGCGGGCATGCTCCTTGGTGATCAATTCATTCTTGATGTCTTGCTCGATGGCGGCGCGGCTGCGTTGCGCGGGGTCGCCGTAGCCGCCCCCGCCCGGGATGTGGCTGACGATGCGGTCGCCGGCCCGCACGATCACCTGCCGGCCCGCATCTTCGCGGGTGCCGCGTATCGACAGAAAGCCATTGGGCGCGCAGCCACCGCCTAGCACGCCTTCGGGTGGGTACTGGAAGCGTCCGCCACGGAAGCTGGCCAGCACATCGCCCACCGGGCCGAGTTCGCCGTCGAGCAGGCGCAACACATACTTCTGCCCAAAGCCGCCACGGAACTTGCCGGGGCCAGCCGAATCCTGCCAGAGCGAACGCTCTTCCACGATCAGTGGCACTTCGCTTTCAATGACCTCGGCCGGGGTGTTGCCGACGTTGTACGGGAATGCCAGGCACGACACGCCGTCCTTGCTGGCGCGCGCGCCCAGGCCGCCGCTGGACACATTGAAGGGGGCAAAGTTGGCGCCGTCGCGGCGCTTGCCGAACATGTACTGGCCCCACATGGGCGTGGCACCCGCGCCGGCGCATACCCGTTCGGGCGCGGCGGGCGCCACCGCCAGGTAGACCAGGTCGGGCAGGAAATTGCCGATGGCCGTACGGCCGAACACCGGCGCCGGAAACGTGCAATTCAGGATGCTGCCTGGCTCGGCGCGTACCGTGATGGGCCGCAACGTGCCTTCGTTCACCGAGACGGGCAGGTTCAGCATGCACAGCACGCCAAATACCGTATAGGCGCTGGTATAGGTCAGCGTGCAATTGATGGCGGGCGCCACCTGCGGCGACGAACCCGTGAAATCGACCGTGATCTCGTCGTCGTCGATGGTGACGGCAGTGTGCAGTACCACGGTGTGTCCGCCCACGATGTCGACCTTGGCTTCGTGCCGGTATACGCCGTTGGGCAGCTTGCGTATCTCGGCGCGTGTCACGGCTTCGCTGCGCGAGACGATTTCGTCGGACAGCCCCTGCAGGTGCGGCCAGCCCATTTCCGTGCAGATCTCGCGCAGGCGCTCGCCGCCCACGTGGCAGGCGGCAACCTGCGCGCCCAGGTCGCCCAGCACGGTTTCGTGCGAGCGCACATTGGCCTCGATGAAGGCCCGCACATCGGCATTGATCTCGCCCTGGCGATAGAACTTC
>DASPIV010000812.1:0-2445 GCA_035628955.1 Bordetella sp. | reverse complement strand
CCAGGCCAGCCGTACCGCTTTCCTGGACCGATTCACCGAAACGGGCTCGGGCGTGGGCTTCGCGGTATTGGGGGGCGCCTTTTCCGAAGCCGTCGACCTGCCCGGCAAGCGGCTGATCGGCGCCTTCATCGCTACGCTGGGGCTGCCGCAAGTCAATCAGGTAAACCAGCGGATGAAGGCGGCCATGGACCAGCGCTACGGCAGTGGGCGGGGCTACGACTACACCTACCTGTACCCCGGCCTGCAAAAGATCGTGCAGGCGGCGGGCCGTGTGATCCGCAGCGAGCATGACACCGGCACCGTGCACCTTATCGACGACCGCTACCGGCGCGCCGAGGTGCGGGCCTTGTTGCCCGCATGGTGGCAGGTAGGGTAGGGTTGCGGTGGGCGCGCGAGTCAGCTGCGCCATCCGGCAATGAGCATTGCGAGAGTCGGACCAACATCGCCCCAACCTGCTACTGAGCGTTTGTCGCGCTCAGTAGCAAACTCAAGATGAGCGATTATCGTGATTACGGGAGCCTGGCGATAATGAACGCGACCTCGTATTGGTGGCCCGGGTATTGGCCGTCCATCCAGGATGCAAATTCTTGCTTGGTGATGCGGTGGTGATAGGCGTTGTGT
Source organism: Bordetella sp. (assembly GCA_035628955.1). Taxonomy (GTDB): domain Bacteria; phylum Pseudomonadota; class Gammaproteobacteria; order Burkholderiales; family Burkholderiaceae_B; genus Bordetella_A. The sequence goes on along the minus strand of DASPIV010000812.1, from coordinate 1,824 downwards.
AGCCACACCGTGAATTCTTCCTGCTGCGCCGTCGTATCCAATGGAAGGCGCTTGTACTTCGGATCGGCTTTTATCTGGCTGACGAGAGTGTCGAGCCAATCATTGAATGGCTTGTCCATGCCGGCGGCCACGACTCGCGGATCGTTTTGGCTGCTTGTTGCGCAGCCTTGGAGCAATGGCATCGCAAGCGCAAATGTGGTTAGAACGGCGGCGCTAACGCGACTGAATCGAATAACCATGGTTGGGATCCTCGCAAGTTTCAACGACAGAGCTAATGACGTAGCTCGAGAGCACAAACTATAACGCAGCAAAAAAAACAATAGCGGAGCGAAACTATATGGCAGCTTATTACCGACTTGTGCCCGGCTCCTTTAGCCAGCGTTTCGGCCGAAAAGGCGCAATAGGTGTAAAAGCCTACACTATTGGTCAATTCAGCTCTCCGCGGTTTTTGCGAGCCGACCTATTGTGACCAACACTCCTTTCTCCTCTTTGCCCCTTTTGCCCGCCTTGCTGGACAATCTGCAAAGCCTGGGTTTCGACCAGATGACGCCTATCCAGGCGCAGGGCCTGCCGCTTATTCTGGAAGGCCGCGACCTGATCGCGCAAGCCAAGACTGGCAGCGGCAAGACCGCGGCCTTTGGGCTGGGCGTGCTGCAGAATCTGGACCTGAACCGCCTGGTGCCGCAAGCGCTGCTGGTGTGCCCCACGCGCGAACTGGCCGACCAGGTAGCCCAAGAGCTGCGCCGGCTGGCCCGGCTGATTCCCAACGTCAAGATATTGACGCTGTGCGGCGGTGCGGCCGCGCGTCCGCAGGCTGAATCGCTGGCGCGCGGTGCGCACCTGGTGGTGGGCACGCCGGGCCGCCTGCAAGACCACCTGCAGCGCGGCAGCCTGGACTTGTCCGGGCTGAACACGCTGGTGCTGGACGAGGCCGACCGCATGGTGGACATGGGTTTTTATGACGACATCGTCGCCATTGCCTCGCACTGCCCGGCCAAACGCCAGACCTTGCTGTTCTCGGCCACGTACCCCGACAACATCCGCAAGCTCAGCGCGCGCTTTCTGCGCAACCCGGCCGAAGTCAAGGTAGAGGCCCAGCACGACGCCAGCCGCATCGAGCAGATCTTCTACGAAATCGGCGAAGGCGAACGGCTGGACGCCGTGGTCGCGCTGCTGGCCCACTTCCGCCCGGCGTCCACGCTGGCGTTCTGCAACACCAAAGTCCGCAGCCACGACTTGGTCGAACGCCTGCGGGCGGCGGGCATCAGCGCCCAGGCGCTTAACGGCGATCTGGAGCAGCGCGAGCGCGACGAGATCCTGATCCAGTTCGCCAACCAAAGCTGCGCCGTGCTGGTCGCCACCGATGTGGCTGCCCGCGGCCTGGATATCCAGAACCTGGGCGCCGTGATCAATGTGGACGTCACCAAGGACACCGAGGTGCACGTGCACCGTATCGGCCGCAGCGGCCGGGGCGAGCAGAAGGGGCTGGCGCTGAGCCTGTGTTCGCCCGAGGAAATGCGTTGGGCCAACCTGATCGAGCAATACCAGGGCGCCCCGCTGAAATGGGCCGATCTGAAAGCGCTGCGGCCCAAGTCCGACCGGCCCTTGCGCGCGCCTATGATCACGCTGTGCATACAGGGCGGCAAGAAAGACAAGCTGCGTCCCGGCGACCTGCTGGGCGCTCTTACCGGCGATGGCGGCCTGGCTTTCGAGCAGGTCGGCAAGATCAACATCACCGAATTCAATGCTTACGTGGCGTTGGACCGCCAGATCGCCAAGCAGGCATTTGCCCGCCTTTCGAACAGCAATATCAAGGGGCGCCGG
>DASPIV010000811.1:0-2066 GCA_035628955.1 Bordetella sp. | reverse complement strand
GTGCAAGGTTCATGAACCCCAGGCAGTTGGGGCCCAGCACCCGGATGCCAGCCGCGCCGGCCTTGGCCGCGAACGCGCGCTGCGCCAGCTCGCCCTGCGCACCCATTTCGGCGAAGCCGGCCGAAAACATGACAATATTCTTCACGCCCGCCGCAATGGCGTCATCGAGCGCGGCACCGGCGCCAGATGCGGGAATGGCAAGAATGGCCAGGTCGATCGGCCGGCCCACGGCCTGCAATGTGGCGTAGGCGCGGCGCCCGCCGATTTCCTGCGCGCGGGCATTGACTGGATATATATCCCCCCCGTAGCCATGCTCGACCAGATATCGCACGGGTGCGGCGCCAATCTTGCCGTCATGCGACGACGCGCCAACAATGGCGATAGAACGGGGCGACAGGAAAGAATCGAGGTCTGACAACATCATGGGCGGCGTAAACAGGAAACGGCACGGGCCCTGGTGAACTGCGATCGGTATCCGCACCACGCGGATACCCCAGGCCGGCCGCTTAAGATACGCGCCCGTTTTTTATCAGACAAGACGAGATTTCCGAGCCTTTTATAAGTTCATCTTATTTATTCGCCCGGCCGTTTCTCAGGCGCGGGCCGGCTGGCGCGCACGGGGCGCGCGGCCGCCGTCGCCGGCCTGGGCGGTTTCCAGCGCATAGTCCAGGAAGCTCTCCACCGCGGGCGACAATGACGACCGGTCGCGCGCGAACAGCGCAATACGCCAGGTCACCGTAGGCTGGCACAGTGGCCGGAACACCAGACCAAATCCTTCGACCAGCGGCCGCGCCATGGCCGGGCAGATCACAAAGCCCGGCCTTACCCGCAGCAGCGCCAAGGCCGTGTTGACGCGATGCACCGGCACAATGTGCTCGGGATGATGGCGCGACGGCACGTTGCTCAGCACATTGAGCGCCAGGTTGGGCATGTAGTTGATCAGCGGCCGGTCGCGCAGCGCTTTCCAGCTTACCGATTCCCCCGCTGCCAGCGGATCATCGGGGCGCAGCGCCGCCCATAGCGGGTCGATGCGGATCAGGTGGGCCTGCACCGCGTCATCGGCCAGCACACCGGCCGGACCAAAGCCCACATCGGCGCTGCCATTGTGCAGGCCGGCCAGCACCTGCTCGATCGGCACGTCATCGAATCGCACATCCACACCCGGATAGCGCGCTTCATAGCCGGCGATCAAATCCGGCAGCAAGGTGCACGACAGGGTCTCGGGCGCGGCCACCCGCACCAGGCCCCGGCGCAGTTCTTTCAGATTCGTCACGCTGTTCAGGGCTTCGTCCAGATCGGCCAATACGCGGCGCACCATGGGTTCGAATGCCGTGCCCACCACCGAGGCGCCGACGCTGCGCGTATTGCGGTCCAGCAGCCGCACGCCCAGCCGGCTTTCCAGTTCCTTGACCAGGCCGCTCAGCGCCGCCTGCGACAAATGCATAGTGTCGGCCGCCTCTGAAAAGCTGCCGCACTCCAGCACGGTGATAAAGGCCCGCAGTTGCCTCAGCGTGACTTCAAGCGCCATGGGATGTCCTTTCTGGTGGCCGGGAAAGCAAGAACTATTTATAACCCAGGCTTGTAGGTCATCAATAATTTGAAAATTGTCCTAATAGAACCCGCACTCTATCATCGCCTCTCGAGCCACGCGCATGCCCTGATTCTTGCGATGCATCGCGTACCCCTCCAGTCCTATTCTTATTCGAACAATCGGGAGACAAACATGAAAATGAGCCGAAGAACGCTATTGGGTGTGGCTGCGGCGGCCGCCTGCGCGGGCGCCATGCCGCGCGTGTATGCGCAAGGCGATTGGCCGGCCCGCGCGGTGAAGATCGTGGCGCCGTACGGGGCTGGCGGCCCCAACGATTTGTCGGCGCGGCTGCTCGGCGAATACCTGGCCCAACGCCTGGGGCAGCCTTTCATCGTCGAGAACAAAGCGGGCGCGGGAACCCGGCTGGGCAATGAGTTCGTGGCCCATGCCCCCGCCGACGGCTATACGATCCTGTACGCCGCGGCTCCCTATTCCACGCTGCAGGCCTTGTACGGCAAGCTGGGCTATGACCCCA
>DASPIV010000810.1:0-5565 GCA_035628955.1 Bordetella sp. | reverse complement strand
CCGCCCTGGAAGGTGCTGGCGATTCGTACGAAGCCCCGGTGCGCGGTACGCCGCAGATCGACCCCGTGCTGCTGCGCCCGGTCGACGACCTGGAGCTGACCGTGCGTTCGGCCAACTGCCTGAAGGCCGAGAACATCTATTACATCGGCGACCTGATCCAGCGTACCGAGAACGAGTTGCTCAAGACGCCGAACCTGGGCCGCAAGTCGCTCAACGAAATCAAGGAAGTGCTGGCCGCACGTGGCCTGACTCTGGGCATGAAGCTTGAAAACTGGCCCCCTCTGGGCCTGGAACGGCCCTGAGGAGCTTGAACCCTTTTCCACCGGACCGCGGCTCGACAACAGGCCGATAGAAGATCCGGATAACCTGGCGGCGTACGCGCTGCCTTTAGATTCATAAGGAACTTATCATGCGTCACGGTAATGGTTTGCGTAAACTCAATCGTACTAGCAGCCACCGTCTTGCCATGTTTCGCAACATGGCCGTTTCGTTGATCACCCACGAAGCGATCAAGACCACGCTGCCCAAGGCGAAAGAACTGCGCCGCGTCGTTGAGCCCCTGATTACCCTGGGCAAGGAACCCACTCTTGCGAACAAGCGTCTGGCGTTTGCCCGCCTGCGCGATCGCGATGCCGTGGTCAAGCTGTTTGCCGAAATCGGCCCGCGCTACGCGGCCCGCAACGGCGGCTACACCCGCGTGCTGAAGATGGGTTTCCGTCAAGGCGACAATGCTCCCATGGCTTACATGGAACTGGTTGATCGTCCTGAAGTCGAGGAAACCGAGGCCGATAACGCTGCCGAATAATCCGGCCAGTGGATAAGCGCAAGGGCGGACCCGTGGGTCCGCCCTTGTTTTTTGCGGGACTTTTTGCCCGCCAGGTGTCTGGCTCCCGTCAGGGTGCCTGACGTGAAAACCCAACCCCCGAAGCGCTGCGCGCGTTCCACCTCGCGGCTGGCAAGCCGCTCGGATTCAGGCAGGGAACAGTCCTCAAGGACTGTTCACTGTCCGGGGGAGTCAGGCACCTGGCAATCAGGGGGCCAGCGCCCGGCGCAACTGTGCCGCCGTGTCTGCCAGTTGCTCGGCGGGGCACTGCGGCGGCATCACGAAGCGCAGGTCCTGCTGGGCAATGTACTGCGTGGATGTGACGTCGTGGGGGTGATGCATGGGAATCAGGTGCGCATGGGCATGGGCCACATGGATGCCCGTGAAGACGAAGCCCACGCGTTCGACCTGGTACTGCGCCTTCATGGCCCGCGCCAGTTGCTGGCCTAGTGCCAGGATACGGTTGGATACCCCGGCGGGCATGTCTTCGAAATACGCGTAATGCTGCTTGGGTATGACCAGGACGTGGCCAGGGCGTACCGGCTGGATATCCAGGAAGGCCAGGATCTCGTCGTCTTCGTGGATGATATGGGCGGGAATCTGGCGCTGGGCGATGCGGCAGAACAGGCAGTTGTCTGACATGGCAACAGGGTCTCGGCTATGGTGGGCGCGCGGCGCCTCGGGCAGTCCCGATAAAATACCTCATCGACAGGGCGGCGCAGGCCGTTCCAAGGAGTAGCCATGTTGCGCGACGACGATATCGTATTGGTGATCAGCAACGCGCCGGATCTTTTGTTGGCCAAACGCCTGGCCCACGTGCTGGTCGAAGACGGCCTGGCGGCTTGTGTGAACCTTGGGGCCCCTATTTTGTCCATTTATCGCTGGGAAGGCGAAATCGAAGGGGCGGACGAGATTCCCATCTGCATCAAGACCACCGCAGGCCGCCAGCAAGCCGTGATACAGACCCTGGCCAGGCTGCACCCCTACGACGTGCCCGAAATCATCGTGGTGCCCGTCATAGGCGGCAGTGCGCCATACCTGGATTGGGTACGCAAGCAGGCAAACGGCGAAGCAGCGCATTAGTTAGTATCCACAGACCTCGCGGCTGGTTCGCGAGGCAGGCCCCTGGGCCGCAAGCAACAAAGAGAATTCGATGCATCAGTTCATGGTTCGTGCGCGGCCCGCCTGGCGGGGGGGATTGGTAGCTTGTCTGGCGCTGCTGGCGGCATGGGCCATGCTTGCCTGGCGGCCGGCCGCCGCGCTGACCGAAGCCGATTTCCTGCCGCCCGAGCAGGCTTTTGTCTTCAGCGCCGCCATGGCCGGCCCCGACACCCTGGAATTGCGCTATCGCATTGCGCCCGGTTATTACATGTATCGCGAGCGCTTCGGGCTTTCGATCGGCCCGCAGGGTGCGGCCAGATTGGGCACGCCCACGTATCCGCGGGGCGAGGTCAAATATGACCCGACCTTCGAGAAAAACATGGAGGTCTATCACCGGCAGGTATCGATTGCGGTGCCGGTGGCCGGGCAACAAGCTTTCGTCCTGACCGTTACCAGCCAAGGTTGCGCCGACGCGGGCCTGTGCTATCCGCCAGCCGACCATACCGTCAAGCTGGTGCCCGTGGCGGGCGGCTATGCCGTGGACGGCGCAGGCGCTGCGGCGGCCGAGACCGGTAGCGCGCCGGGCGCCTCCGGCGGCCTGGACTCGTTGCTGGCCGCGGGGGATCTGGGCCTGGCGGATGCGATCGGCGGCCTGGGCTGGCTCAAGACCGCCGGCGTGTTCTGGCTGCTGGGACTCTTGCTGGCGTTTACTCCGTGTGTGCTGCCCATGATTCCCATCCTGTCGTCCATCGTGGTGGGCGGCGGCGGGGCGCGCCCCAGCCGCTGGCGCGGGCTGGGCCTGGCGGCCGCTTATGTACTGGGCATGTCGGCGGTCTACACCGCGCTGGGCGTCGCTGCCGGCCTGAGCGGCGCCGGGCTGGCCGCCTGGCTGCAGACCCCCTGGGTTCTGACGGCTTTTGCGATCATTCTGGCGGTGCTGGCGCTGGCCACGTTCGGCGCATTCGATTTCCAGGTGCCGGGCTCGATGCAGAGCTGGCTGTCGGCCCGCTCGGCGCGCATACCCGGGGGGCGTGCTACCGGGGCGCTGGCCATGGGCGCGATATCGGCGCTGATCGTGGGGCCTTGTGTGGCGGCACCCCTGGCTGGCGCACTGCTGTATATCTCGCAGACCGGCGATGTGGTGCTGGGCGGGGCCGCCCTGTTTGCCATGGCGTGGGGCATGGGTGTGCCGCTGCTGGTCGTGGGGGCTTCATCGGGCGCCCTGCTCCCCAAGGCCGGGGCCTGGATGGATGGCGTCAAGCGTTTGTTCGGCATGCTGCTGCTGGCGACCGCCTGGTGGATGCTGATTCCCATTGTGCCGACCTGGCTGCAAATGGCCGGTTGGGCATTCCTGGCCATCGTGGCCGCGGTGATGCTGCGTGCCTTCGATGCCCTGCCCGCGGGAGCCGGCGCGCCGCGCATGTTTGCCAAGGGCCTGGGTCTGCTGCTGGCACTGGCCGGGGTGGTCTGGCTGGTGGGTGCGGCCAGCGGTGGCCGCGATGTACTGCAGCCGCTGTCGCACCTTGCGCAACGCGCAGGCGGGCCGGCGCCGGTGGCCGCGGCGGGCCCGGTCGAGTTCGTGCGGGTGCGCAACAACGCCGAGCTGGATGCCCTGCTGGCGCAAAGCACCCAGCCTGTCATGCTGGATTTTTACGCCGACTGGTGCGTGTCGTGCCGCGAAATGGAACGCTTCACGTTTTCCGATCCGCTAGTGGCCAGCCGCATGTCGCGCATGTTGCTGGTACAGGCCGATGTCACCGAGAACAACGCCGATGACCGCGCGTTGCTCAAGCGTTTCCGGCTGTTCGGCCCGCCCGGCATCCTGTTCTTCGCGCCGGGCGGAGCGGCCATCGCCGATGCGCGGGTCATCGGCTTCCAGGATGCGCCGCGCTTTGCCGCGGTGCTCGACCGCGTACTGGCGCGCTAGGGCTACTGCTGTTTGAGCAGCTTGGCGGCTTCTACGGCGAAGTAGGTCAGGATGCCGTCGGCGCCGGCGCGCTTGAAGCCCAGCAGCGCTTCCATCATGACTTTGTCGTGGTCCAGCCAGCCATTGGCGGCGGCGGCCTTGATCATGGCGTATTCGCCGCTGACCTGGTAGGCGAAGGTTGGCACCCGGAACGTGTCCTTGACTCGGCGCAGCACGTCTAGGTAAGGCATGCCTGGCTTGACCATCACCATGTCGGCGCCCTCTTGCAGGTCGGCCGCCACTTCGCGCAGCGCTTCGTCAAGATTGCCCGGATCCATCTGGTAGGCCATTTTGTTGGACTTGCCCAGGTTGGAGGCCGAGCCCACGGCATCGCGGAACGGACCGTAGAAGGCGCTGGCGTACTTGGCCGAGTAGGCCATGATGCGCACATTGACATGCCCGGCCACTTCCAAGGCCTCGCGGATTGCCTGGATCCGGCCGTCCATCATGTCCGACGGCGCCACCACCTGGGCACCGGCCTCGGCGTGGGACAGCGCCTGCCTGACCAGCGCATCGACAGTGATGTCGTTCTGCACATAGCCTTCTTCGTCGAGAATGCCGTCCTGCCCGTGGGTGGTGAACGGGTCCAGCGCCACGTCAGTAATCACCCCCAGCTCCGGGAAACGTGCGCGCAGGGCACGGGTCGCGCGCTGTGCGATGCCCTCGGGGTTCCAGGCTTCGGCGGCATCCAGGGATTTCAGGCCCGGCGGCGTGACTGGAAACAGTGCCAACGCCGGGATACCCAGCTCGACCCACTCGGCCGCCGCTTCCAGCAACAGGTCGATGGTCAGGCGCTCCACGCCTGGCATCGAGGCCACCGCCTCACGGCGATTCTCGCCGTCCAGCACGAACACCGGCAGGATCAGATCGTCGGTGGTCAGCACGTTTTCGCGCACGAGCCGACGAGAGAACTCATCCCGGCGATTGCGACGCAGGCGAGTGGCGGGAAACAGACGGTTGGCGGGGGTAAAGCTCACGGCAGACTCCTGAGCCCGCAAAAACGGGCGAGCGTGACAGTTATAAGCGGCCATTATGACGAACACATGACAGTTGTGCTAAAGCGTGACCGGTAGTCGCAGTCGTTGTCTTCTGTAGGAAATGTTCACGTCGAGACACATTTCGATACTTTCCTGAATGTGCCTGAAGGGTTAGGCTGCGCGTTCATTTCGCCAGCACCCAGACAATGCTCCAACAATTTCTCCACGACTTCGGCTACCTGGCCCTGTTCATCGGCACGTTCTTCGAAGGTGAAACCATCCTCGTGCTCGCAGGTTTCCTGGCGTTCCGTGGCTACATGGACATCAACCTGGTGGTCGTCGTGGCGTTTTGCGGCAGCTACGCCGGTGACCAGCTGTGGTATTTCCTGGGGCGCAAGCACGGTCGCAAGCTGCTGGCGCGCAAACCGCGTTGGCAGTTGATGGGTGACCGGGCGCTGGAGCACATCCGCCGGCATCCGGACATCTGGGTACTGAGCTTCCGCTTCGTCTATGGCCTGCGCACCGTGATGCCAGTGGCGATCGGCTTGTCAGGCTATCCACCGGGCCGCTATCTGTTGCTCAACGGTATCGGTGCGGCGATCTGGGCCACGGCGCTGGCTGCCGCCGCGTATCACTTTGGCGCGGTGCTCGAAGGCATGCTGGGCAGTATCAAGAAATACGAACTGTGGGTACTCGGC
>DASPIV010000809.1:0-5552 GCA_035628955.1 Bordetella sp. | reverse complement strand
GATCGCGATTGGGAACCCAGCGTGGCCCGGCTGACGCACGGCCACGTCGACGGCGACACCGTCATGCTGGAAAACGTGCGCAACTTCGAATGGCGCAGTGCGGACGATTTCGAGGTGCGCTGGGAAGCACGCCAGTACGATCTGTCGGCCATACGCTCGGTGGATATGGCGCTGTCGTACTGGTCGCACACCGCCATCGCGCACACGCTGGTTTCGTTCGGTTTTGCCGACGGCGACTATCTGGTGTTCTCGGTGGAAATCCGACGCAAGAAAAATGAGCGGTTCTCGGAAATCGGCGGCTTCTTCCGCCAATACGAACTGGCCATCGTGGCCGCCGACGAACGCGACATCCTGCGGGTGCGCACCCATGTCCGCCGCGAAGACGGCTACCTGTATCGCGTGCACATGGCCCCCGACGACATGCGGGCCCTGTTCGTCGAATACATCAACCAGGCCAATCAGCTGACCCGCCAGCCCCGCTTCTACAACACCCTGACCGCCAATTGCACCACGCTGGTATACCGCATGGTGAACCGTATCGTGACCGGCCTGCCGCTGGACTACCGGTTGCTGGCCTCGGGTTACCTGCCCGATTACCTGTACGACCTGGGCGCGCTGCGCGGGGCCGACACCCTGCAGGAATACCGCCGCCGCGGCCGCTACACCGACCGTGCGCGCAACGAGTCATCGGCCCTGGCTTTCTCGCAACGCATCCGCCTGGGCGTACCTGGCATCGACGATCAGGCCCTGCCGGGTGCCTGACACCCGCCGCGCAGACGGCATGGCACTTGCTGCCTGCTGTGCTGCTCAGCGACGCGCCGCCGGCGGCGCGCCATTGCCATCCCTTCCAGGAGCCGTCCACCATGAAACCCCGTCCTGCCCAATTACAGATCTGTATCGACGAATGCCTGCAGTGCTATCAGAGCTGCCTGGGCATGGCCATGAGCCATTGCCTGGAAGTCGGCGGCGCGCACGTCGACCCGGCACATTTCCGCCTGATGATGGCCTGCTCGGAAAGTTGCCGGACGGCCGCGCACTTCATGCTGATCGGCGTACCGCACCATCAGCACGTCTGCGCCGACTGCGCGTCGATATGCCGCCAATGTGCCGACAGTTGCGACGCCCTGGACGGCATGGATGAGTGTGCCGCCATGTGCCGGCGCTGCGCCGATGCCTGCGAACGGGTAGCAGGCGCGTGACTGTCCGGCATCAGGCGGGCTTTACCGTCATCAGGTAGAAAATGGCCAGGAACGCCACGAACGCCACTACCCCCAGCCCGAACCAGGCACGAAAATATCGCCAGTAGCCGCCGGGCAAGGGCTGGCCATCGGCGGCGGCTTGGCGCGCCAGATCGCGCAGGCGGATTTGCAGCCACACCACCGGCAACCAGCATGCGATCGCCAGCCCATACAGGTACACCGACCAACGCAGCCAGCTGGCGTCCAGGCCCATGTCGGCCACATGCATCATCCAGTAGCCGGTCAAGGGTTGCGCCACCGCCGTGGTGGCGGTGAACAGCCAATCGGCCACCACCACGTAACCGGCCACCGTGGCGGCCGTGCGCGCATCGCGGCTGAGCGTGGCCGCCAGAAAATAAAAGGCACTGCCTATACCGGTACCGAACAGTACCGTGGACGACAACACATGCAGCCACTTCGCTATCGCGTATTCCATGGGCGCTCCAGTTCATACAGCAGCCACAGCAAGGCCAGCAATGGCAGGTTCTTCAGAATGGGCCCATAGGGATGCAGCCAGAATTCAGGCAACTTCCACGAGATGATGGCCGTATAACCCAGTATCAATCCGCCCTGCGCGGCCCATAACCTCCGCGTGCGGCGCGGTGACAGGGCCAGCAGGCCGAGCGCAATATCCAGCAGCGCCGCCCCGTACAGGGCCAGTGGCTGCAGCTCCGGGGGCACGCCCGCGCGTTGCAACAGCGCATAGCTGGATTGCACCGGATAAATTCCCAGCGACAGCAGCCCCGTCACGATCCACAGGCACGCCAGGGCGAGCCGGGCAATGGGCAGCAGCCAGCGCAACTGGGCCTGCATGCGTTGCGCCGGCGCACTCTCGGGCTCCACGAACTGGCACACGTCACGCGGCGTCCATCCCAATAAGGTCCGCAGCGGCCCCACGTCGGCGCAGTTGCCCCGCCGCAACATGCGCCATGCCGCCGAATCCAGCAGCGCGCCGGGCCACCAGTCGCCCATGCGGGCCATTGCCGCGGCCACACCGCCAGGTACCGGAATGAAGCGTCCGCGTCCCGGCAGGCCCAGGGCCGTGCGCAAGCCGTTCAGGAAGTCCCGCCACGACAGCGCGCGCGGACCCACCAATGCGATGCGGCGCGGGGGTTTACGCACCGGGTCCACCAGCGCCACGATTGCCGCAGCCACATCATGGACATGAATCGGCTGCACCCGGGCGGCACCTATGTCTGGCGCCGGGACCAGCGGCAACGTCGCCAGCATCCCGAACCAAGCCGCACTGGTGCCGCCGGGACCGTACACCAGCGATGGCTGTACCACTACCGCATCCAGCGGCAGCGACAGCAAGAATTCATCAGCCGCGAACTTGGTCAGGTGATAGGGTGTCTGGGCATGGGCATCGGCCCCCAGCGCAGAGACCTGCACGACACGCCGCACGCCGGCCTGATGGCAAGCCGCGAACAAGGCCTGCGGCGCTTTTTCGTGCAGTTGCCGAAACTGTTTGCCGCGCGACTCGCGAAAAATTCCCACGGCATTGATCACGACTTCGATGTCATGCACCAAAGGCAACCAATCGTGGACCTGATCGGCCCGATTGAAATCCACTTCCCGGTACGCCACGCCTGGTTGGCTCGATTGAGGCGCGGCCCGCGCACCTGCCACCACCTCATGGCCTGCTGCCGCCAGGGCCCGCACGAGATGCCGCCCCAGGAAGCCGGTTGCGCCCAACACCAGTATTTTCATGCGGCCTGCTTCCGAAGCAATCCCGCACGAACGGTTACAGCCGCGCGCCACGGCGGCGGGCATGCTAAAGACTGGATCAGCCCTCGGGGAGCAGCATGAGCCTCATTGCGCAAGCCACGGCGCGCGCCGTCGTATCGGGCAGCACGGCCAGCGTACTGTCTACGATAGCCCTGGCAAGCTGCGGCGCGCGTGATTGCCGTAGCGCCTTTGCGCCCGTCAATGCCGTCAGCCACTGGCTGTGGCGGGACGCGGCGCTGCATCAACAACAACCCTCGCTGCGCTATACGCTGACCGGATATGTCATTCATCATTCCATGTCGATCTTCTGGGGCATCGCTTACGAGGCCCTGTTGTACCCGCATCGCCGCGGCGGCCCGCGCTGGCATCCTTACGCGGCAGGCCTGGGGGTAGCGGCGACAGCCTGCCTGGTAGACCTGAAAGCCACGCCGCGCCGCCTGACGCCCGGTTTCGAGCGCCGCTTGTCCGGACGTTCCCTGGCGCTGGTCTATGCCGCGTTTGGCATTGGCCTGGCCCTGGCGCGCTTTGCGCGCCGCCCTTAGGGCTTCGTGCTGGCAGCCTGTGGCGCGGCGGGGCCGACGCGGATCTGGTTTTCCACCTGCATCACGCCTCGCGTGTCGCTGGCGGCGTCTTCCACCGCATGCTTGATCCAGCGCGACGTCACATTGCCGGTCAGGACAACTTTACCTCCCGTGACCGCCACTGAGACCTCTGCCACATCCAGGCCACTGCGGCTCAGCCGTTCACACAGATCGTCCTGGATATATTCATCCGAACGCACATAGCCCTTGGGATACACCGGCGTGCGTGGCTGGCTCTGGTACGGAAAGGTCAGCCCGGAACGCCCCGGGTAGTCGCCCCGGCCGGCGCCTTCACCCTGCCATTGCGGGTCGTTCTTCCAGCTGTCCGGGCGGGAATAAGTGTCGCGTGTTTCGCGGCGGGCATGCTCACCCGCGGCGGGGTCGTCATAGCGTCGCCCATAGGGATCACGGTCGCGGCTGTACGATGCGCCGCCTGCGGGGTACCCCGAGTTGGACTGGCGGTCCCGGTTGGGCCGCTCTGGCGGCGGTGCGTCGGGCTGGTCATTCAGGCGATAGCGCATGGTCGGGCCTCATCGCAATAACAAAAGTCGTCTGTGCCCCGCAATTGGCGTGCCCGCCACCGCCAGGCACATGACTTGCGGCCCGGCCCTGTTCCTGTTCAACCCCTACGGAGGCGACTCATGCCCGCGAAATCCCAAGCTCAGCAAAAGGCGGCCGGCGCCGCGCTGGCCGCCAAGCGCGGCGACCAGAAAAAAAGCGACCTGAAAGGCCCCTCGAAATCCATGTACGAATCCATGGACAAGAAAGAACTGGAAAAAATGGCGTCCACCTCGCAGCGCGGCAAGCCGCAGCACAAGCACGACTCGTAAAACCGGGGCAGCGAGGCCAGGTCCGCACAGGGCGGCCACGGCGGGGCATGCGCGCCCTGGCCGCCTGTGATAGGGTTCGCAGCATATTCCTGCATCCCTTTCGCAGCCGAGGTGTCGCCATGTCGCGCATTGCCCGCTTTCCCGCTTCCACGCCCCTGATCGAAGTGCAGGCCCTGTTGCCGGAAGGCCGCCCTGCCGGGCCCGTTTCCGAAGCCTGAACCGGTTGCCGGCATCATGCCCGTCGCGGCCTTCCATCGCCTGTCCACGCAGAACGCGGTCGATCTGCATTTGCGGCAACTCATCGAACTGGACCCCAGGCTGCTTCCCGTCTACCAGGCCGTGGGCCAGGTGCCGCTGCGCTCGCGCCCGGCAGGCTTTGCCGGCCTGGCCCGTATTGTCTGCGGGCAGCAAGTGTCGGTGGCCTCGGCCGACGCCATCTGGCGCCGCCTGGAAGCCCTGCCCGGCGCCACCACGCCCGATGGATTCCTGGCGCTGGGCGAGCACGGTGTGCAAGGCGTGGGCCTGTCGCGGGGCAAATACCGCACCCTGACCGCCCTGGCGGCCGTACTCGCGGCCGGCGAACTGGACTTGCCCGCCATCGAGGCCATGCCTGCCGACGACGCCATTGCGGCGCTGACCCGGCACAAAGGCATAGGGCCCTGGACGGCCGAAATCTACCTGATGTTCTGCGCCGGCCACCCCGACATCTTCCCGGCTGGCGACATCGCGCTGCAAAAGGCGGTGGGCGACGCACTGACGCCCGGGCAATATCCGGACCGTGCCCGTCTGGTCGGCATCGCGTCGGCGTGGTCGCCCTATCGCGCCAGCGCCGCGCTGCTGTTCTGGCGCTTCTATCGCAAGACTCGCCAGCGCGACGGCGTAGGTCTGTAGCGATGCCGTCCCCCCCAACAGGGCCCCCGCCGGCAGCTCAGCGCCCGGTGCCCGGCGCCGGCCGGCCCAGCACCTGCAGTTCGTACCGATAATGCTCGGCCAACCCTGGCGGGGCATCATCCTGGTAGGTGTCCAGGAACTGGCGCAGTGCCTCGCGATACTCCTGCCGGAACCCGGCATTGCCGGGGCTGGCTGCCAATTGCGCCTTCGCCCGCTCGACCGGCGCACGCGCCCGCTGTACCAGGCTGCGCTTGCCGAACGGCGACTCATCGCGCATGATCGCC
>DASPIV010000808.1:0-2025 GCA_035628955.1 Bordetella sp. | reverse complement strand
GCGCGCTGGCGCCGGGCTTGGTAAAGGGGATCATGCCCACGCCGATGACGAATACCGGCCGTTGCTGTCGAGCCATCCTGTTTCCTTGTAGAGTCATTGGCCACCCGTCCCGGGCGCCTCATTCCATGACGATGTGCGCGTCCTTGACGATGCCGGCCCAATACGGAATGTCGGTATCGATTACCTCGGCGAATTCCTCCGGGGTGTTGCCGACCGGGCTCAGGCCCATGCTCCGCAGGCGGCCGTCCACGTCTTCCGTACGGACGATTTCCCGGACCGCCGCGGCCAACTTGTCGACGATCGGCCGAGGCGTGCCCGCCGGTGCGAACAGGCCGAACCAGCCGTTGGGCTCGAACCCCGCCATGCCGATCTCCTGGAAGGTCGGCACGGATGGCAGCTTGGGGTGCCGCTTGGTGCCTGTAATCGCCAGGATCCTGATCCGGTCCGACTCCAAGTTGGCATTGAAGGACGACACATCGACGAACGCCGAGGCAATCTGGCCGCCCAGGATGGCGGTAGTCAACGGCGCAGCGCCTTTGAAAGGCACGGCCTCGATTTGCGCGCCGGTCACCAGCTTGAACAGTTCGCCGTGCATGTGCGAGGACGTGCCGTTACCGTAATTGCCGTAGTGGTACGCGCCCGGCTTGCGCTTGGCCAGTTCGACGAATTGCTCGACCGTATGGGCCGGAACATCCCGGTGCACCACGAATAGATCGGATGAGCGCGCCACTTCGCTGACCGGGACCAGGTCCTTGCGCACGTCGTAGGGCACATTCTGGTACAGCGCCGGCGTCTGGATCAGCGCGGTGATCCCCAGCAGCAGGGTATAACCGTCCGGCGTCGCCTTGGCGACCTGGTCGTTTCCCAGGATTCCGCTCGCGCCGGGCTTGTTCTCCACCACCACGGGCACGCCGAACCGGTCACCGAGGTGCTTGCCCACCAGCCGGGCAATGGTATCGGTGCCTCCGCCGGCCGGATATGGCACGATGAGGCTGATGGGTTTGGCCGGATACGGCAGCGCCGCCCCGGGCGCAGCGGCCGCCAGGCCAACGGCGCAACTGAACCAGGCAGCCCCGCATGCCAGGGCCCACGACGTACGGCGCGCAGCATTCATGCTCATGTCTCCCTTTGCCCTCCGTCCGGCAGGCCGGCGGTTGCTTATGTAGGAATGAATCCAACGACTGCGCAAGCAGTGTAGGCAGGGAGAACAGGCGCGGACAATGGCGGCAGCGGCCAATGCCATTGGCAAAAACGATCAGCGCACGGCGGCCGGTTTCAGATTGGCTTCCCGGTACATGCCGGGCGCCAGCCCGGTCCAGGATTTGAACGCCCGATGAAAGGTACTGGCCTCGGAATAGCCCAGCTGCGCCGCGATGTCGTTCAGTGTCAGGTCGGGCCGTGCCAGCAGCTGGATGGCCGCGTCGCGGCGCAGGTTGTCCTTGATGCCCTGGAAGCTCTGCCCTTCCGCCTTCAGATGCCGGCGCACCGTCTGCGGCGTCATGCCGAGGTGCCGGCCGACTTCCTCCAGAGTGACGCCGTCTACCAGCGCCTGCTGCCTGAGCAGGCGGCGAATACGCTCGGACAGCCGGCTGCGGTCCCGATACTTGATGACGAGGTTGCCTGGCACTTCGCGAATGAACGCCTGCAGGCTTTCGGCGGTCTGCACCACCGGCAGCGCCAGCCAGTGCGCCTCGAACTCCAGCGACGCACAGTTGCTCGTGTAGCGGATGCGTGTACGCATCAACCGCTCGGCCTCGCTGCGGTAGCCCTTGCCGCTGGGCACGCCCACGCACAGCACGGGAATGCGCCGGGCGGTCAGCCATGACATGACGCCGTACGACATGAAGCAAAAGGTGCGCATGGCGTAGCTTTCCGGTGCGTCCACCTGGCTTTCGCCATGGGCCACCTGGATCCGGGCCACATCGCCCGCGACCAGCAGTCGCGGCGTAAAGACCTGCGGCAGCAGCCGATACAGTCCCAGCCCGGTGCGGACCGCCTCGCCCAGCGTTCGACAATGAATCAATT
>DASPIV010000807.1:0-5198 GCA_035628955.1 Bordetella sp. | reverse complement strand
GATCCGCGTGCCGGTCAGCCCGATGGGGATCTCGCTGTTCAAGTCCTTGTCGGCCGCCCCCACCAGCCTGCAGTTCAGCGAGGTGTATTCGGCCCTGCAGACCAAGGTGGTGGATGCCCAGGAAAACCCGCTGGCCATTGTAGAGACCGCCAAGCTGTACGAAGTGCAGAAGTACTGCTCGCTGACCAATCACAGCTGGGACGGCTACCACCTGGTGGTCAACGGCCGCGCCTGGCGTGGCCTGCCGGACGACCTGAAGACCATTTATGCGCGCGCCTTCAATGAAGCCGGCCTGCAGCAGCGCGACGACCTGGTCAAGCTCAACACCACTTTGCAGGACGCGCTGAGCGCCAAGGGGCTGAAGTTCAACGCGGCCGAAGCGCAGAGTTTTCGGGAACAACTGCGCAAGGCCGGCTTTTATGCCGAGTGGAAACAGAAGTTCGGCGACCAGGCCTGGGCTTTGCTGGAAGAATCCGTCGGCAAGGTGTCCTGATGTCGGCGGGCCACGAGACCAAGGCCTGGGCGGCCGGGTCCCCGCCAGCCACGGCGCCGGCCACGCAGCGCTCGGACACGGGCTTGCTGGCCTGGATGGACCGCGCCCTGGGCGTGGTGTCCGAATGGCCGGCTGCCTTGCTGGTGCTGGTCGAAGTGGCCGTGCTGTTGTCGGGCGTGGTGGCGCGCTATGTGTTCCATGAGCCTATCGTCTGGACGGATGAGCTGGCCTCGATTCTGTTCCTCTGGCTGTCGATGCTGGGCGCCGTGATCGCGCTGCGGCGCGGCGCGCACATGCGCATGACGGCGGTGGTGGCCAAGTGCAGGCCGGACACCCGCGCCTTCCTGGAAACGTTCGCGCTGGCCGCCGCCTTGCTGTTCCTGGTGCTGTTGATCCATCCCGCCTGGGAATACGCGCACGAAGAGGTGATCATCGTCACGCCGGCCATGGAGATCAGCAACGCCTGGCGCGCCTCGGCCCTGCCTGTGGGCACCTTGCTGATGCTGCTGGTCTGCGTGGTGCGTTTGCTGCGCACCGAGCACACGCGGCACGTGGTGCCGGCATTGCTCGCCGCCGTGGCGATTGCGCTGTTGTTCTGGCTGGCCGGCCCCTGGCTGATGACGCTGGGCAAACTGAATTTGCTGATCTTCTTTGCCGGGGTCGTGGGGGCCTGCGTATTCGCCGGCGTGCCCATTGCCTTCTCTTTTGCGTTGGCGACTTTCGGTTTCCTGGCCCTGACCACGCGCACGCCCATGTTGGTGATGGTGGGGCGGCTGGACGAGGGCATGTCGCACCTGATCCTGCTGGCCGTGCCGCTGTTCGTGCTGCTGGGCATGCTGATCGAGATGACCGGCATGGCCCGCGCCATGGTGCAGTTCCTGTCCAGCCTGCTGGGCCACGTGCGCGGCGGACTGAACTACGTGCTGATCGCCGGCATGTACCTGGTGTCGGGCATCTCGGGTTCGAAGACGGCCGACATGGCCGCGATTGCGCCGGTGCTGCTGCCGGAAATGAAAAAGCGCGGCGCCAAGCCGGGCGATCTGATCGCGCTGCTGTCGACCACCGGCGCGCAGACCGAAACCATTCCGCCGTCTATCGTGCTGATCACCATCGGCTCGGTGACCGGGGTGTCGATCTCGGCGCTGTTCACCGGCGGTATGCTGCCCGGCCTGGTGCTGGGCCTGGCGTTGTGCGTGATTGTATGGTGGCGCTATCGCCATGAAGACCTGAGCGCCGTGCCGCGCGTATCGCGCGCCTTGATCGGCAAGAGTTTTCTGGTGGCGCTGCCCGCGCTGGCCTTGCCCTTTGTGATACGCGCCGCGGTGGTCGAAGGGGTGGCCACGGCCACCGAAGTGTCGACCATCGGCATTGCCTATTCGGTGATTGCGGGCCTGCTGCTGTATCGCCAGTTCGACGTGAAGCGCCTGCCCGGCATCCTGATCGAGACGGCGACGCTGTCGGGCGCCATCCTGTTCATTATCGGCTGCGCCACGGCCATGGCCTGGGCGCTGACGCAATCCGGCTTCGCGCACGACCTGGCCGAGGCCATGAGCGGCCTGCCGGGCGGCAAATACACCTTCATGGCGCTGTCGCTGGTGGCGTTCATCGTGCTGGGCAGTGTGCTGGAAGGCATACCGGCCATCGTGCTGTTCGGGCCGCTGATGTTCCCGATTGCGCGCGCCGTGGGCATCCATGAAGTGCAGTACGCCATGGTGGTCATCCTGGCCATGGGCGTGGGCCTGTTCGCCCCGCCGTTCGGGGTGGGCTACTACGGCGCCTGCGCCGTGGGCAAGGTCGATCCCAACGAGGGCATCGGCCCCATCTGGGGCTACATGGCCGCACTGCTGGTGGGCCTGGTCCTGGTGGCGGCCATTCCCTGGATTTCCATCGGTTTTCTCGACAACTGATAACCCCTTTTTCGCACGGGAGTATTTCATGAGCCGATTCCTCGGCCAGATTCGCCAGTTGGGCTATGTGGTGCCCGACATCGAGGCCGCCATGGCCTACTGGAGCAAAACCCTGGGCGTAGGCCCCTGGTTCTACAACCCGCGCGTGCCCATCGTGAACTACCGCTACGACAACCAGCCGTACGAGCCGCATAATTCGGTGGCGCTGGCCAACTCGGGCTACGTGCAGGTCGAACTGATCCAGACCCGCAACGATGTGCCATCGATGTATCGCGATTTCCAGCAGGCGGGCCGTATCGGGCTGCAGCACGTGGCCTACTGGACCGAAGACTACGACGCCGACCTGCAGCGCTTGCTGGCCCAGGGCTTCAAGCCCAAGATGAGCGGTGAAGTCGGCGATCGCGGCCGTTTCATTTACTTCGATACCGAATACCATCCGGGCACCGTGATCGAGCTGTCCGAAGTGGCGGGGCCGAAGGGGCGCATGTTCCAGCAGATCCGCGAAGCCGCCGACGGCTGGGACGGCAGCGACCCGGTGCGTCCGTTTCCGAACCTGGGGGCGCAATGAGCGCAGGGCGCATCCTGGCCAGCTACGTCATCGAGACACCGCTGGACCCAGCCGCCGTGGCCGAGGTGATGGCGGGCGAGCAATCGTGCGGCACCTTTACCCGGGTGGCGGGCGAGACCGATGCGCTGCGCGCCCGCGCGCGCGCCACGGTGGAATCGGTGCAATTGCTGGACGAAGCCGCCCGGCCCAGCCTGCCCAACGCGCTGCTGGAACGGCGGGGCCAGGCGGGGCCGTGGCGCCGTGCCCGCGTAGAGATCGCCTTTCCGCCCGCCAATATTGGCGCCAACCTGCCCACGCTGGCCAGTACGGTGGCCGGCAACCTGTATGACCTGGGCGAAGTCACCGGGCTGCGCCTGGAAACCCTGCATGTGCCGGCCGAGTACCGCGCGCGCTTCGATTTTCCGCGCGCCGGCATTGCCGGCACGCGCCGCGCCGCCGGCGTGCCGGCCGGTGCGCTGGTGGGCACCATCATCAAGCCCAATGTGGGATTCTCGGCGCAAGAGACGGCCGAGCTGGTGGGGCAACTGTGCGCCGCGGGTGTCGACTTCATCAAAGACGACGAGGTCTGTGCCGACCCCGACCATGCGCCGCTGGCCCAGCGCGTGCCGGCCGTGATGCGCGTGGTGCGTGCCCATGCCGAGCGCACCGGCAAGCAGGTGATGATGGCGTTCAATATCACCGACGATACCGACGCCATGCGGCGCCACGCCGACCTGGTCGAGCGCGAGGGCGGTACCTGCGTCATGGCCAGTCTGAATGCCTGCGGGTATTCGGCCATCCAGACCCTGCGCCGTCACACGCCGCTGGTGTTGCATGGCCATCGCAATGGTTTCGGTGCGCTGTCGCGCCATCCGCTGTTGGGCATCGGCTTCCAGGCGTACCAGACGCTGTGGCGGCTGGCCGGCGTGGACCACATGCACGTGCATGGCCTGCAAGGCAAGTTCTCGCAATCCGATGAAGAGGTGATCAGCGGCGCACGCGACTGCTATACGCCGCTGGCGCCAGGCCTGGCGCATGACGACACCGTGATGCCGGCGTTCTCGTCCGGCCAGTGGGCGGGCACCGTACCGGCTACCTGGGCCGCCATCGGCCGCGACGATCTGCTGTTCATGGCGGGCGGCGGCATCCTGGCGCATCCGGATGGCGCGGCCGCCGGCGTGGCCAGTATCCGCCAGGCCTGGGATGCGGTACGTGCCGGCCACGATCTGGCCGAGCATGCGCGGCAGGCGCCCGAGTTGGCGCGCGCGCTGGCCTTCTTCGGCGCGCGATGAACCTGCCCGCGCCGCGCCTGGCGTATTACGGCGACGATTTCACCGGAGCTACCGATGCGCTGGCCACCGCCACGCGCGCCGGCCTGCGCAGCCTGCTGTTCCTGGGCGTACCCACGGCGGCGCAGCGCGAGCGGGCCGGCCCACTGGATTGCCTGGGTATTGCCGGGGCCACGCGGGCCATGGCGCCGGATGCCATGCGCGCCGAACTGCGGCCGGTGGCCCGGTTCTTTGCCGGCCTGCAGCCGCGCGTGGTGCACTACAAAGTGTGCTCTACGTTCGACAGTGCCGGGCAGGTGGGCAATATTGCCGTGGCGATGGAAGTGCTGGGCGGTGCCGTGCGCCAGCCCTGGCCCGTCATCGTCGGCGGGCAGCCCAGCCTGGGGCGCTACTGCGTGTTCGCGCAGTTGTATGCGGCGGCCGACGGCGAGGTTCATCGCATCGACCGGCACCCCACCATGAGCCGCCATCCCGTCACCCCGATGCACGAGGCCGACCTGCGGCGCCACTTCGCCCAGTTGGGGGCGGGACGTGTCGGATCCGTCGATTTCCGCACCTGTGCGGCCGGGCATGAGGCTATACGCGCGCGTATGCGGGCGCTGCGTGCGCAAGGCACGGATGCCGTGCTGTTCGATGTGGCCGAGTCCGCGCACCTTGAAGCGATCGGTGCCGTGCTGGCCGATTTGGCATCGGCCGAGCCATTGCTGGCGGTTGGCGCCAGCAGTGTGGTCGAGGCGCTGGGCAGCCAATGGGGCGATGCCGCCACGGCGCGGCCGGATGCCTTTACGCCAGCCCGTGGGCCGGTGCTGCTGCTGGCCGGCAGCCTGTCGCCCGTGACGGCCCGCCAGGTCGACGCCGCCCGTTCATATCGAAAAATCTGGCTGGATCCGGTGCGCCTGGCCAGCGGTGACGACGCGTATCGCGTGGCGTCGGCGGCCGAATTGGCGCAAAGCTTGCGGGAT
>DASPIV010000806.1:0-6694 GCA_035628955.1 Bordetella sp. | reverse complement strand
ACGCCGGCG
Organism: Bordetella sp.; assembly: GCA_035628955.1. Classification (GTDB taxonomy): domain Bacteria; phylum Pseudomonadota; class Gammaproteobacteria; order Burkholderiales; family Burkholderiaceae_B; genus Bordetella_A. Next base: position 6,685 of record DASPIV010000806.1, on the reverse strand, counting down.
TATTCACGCCGGCGGAAGCAGCCGGCATCGGGGCCTTCCTGGGCTTTGTCTTCGCGTGCTGCCGGCGCACCATGAACTGGCGCACCTTCATCGAGGTAGTCGTGGAATCGGCCAAGACCACCGGCATGATCTTCCTGGTCATGATCGGTGCGCTGATGCTGGCCAACTTCATCAACTTCACTTCGCTGCCCAGCGACTTGCTCGAACTGGTGGAACACTATCAGCTGAGCCCGCTGGCGGTGATCTTCGCCATTTGCGGCGTTTACATCGTGCTGGGCTGCGTACTGGAAAGCATGTCGATGATTCTGCTGACCGTACCCGTGTTTTATCCGCTGGTGCAAAGCCTGGGATTCGACTTGATCTGGTTCGGCATCATCGTGGTCGTGGTCACCGAGATCAGCTTTATCACCCCCCCGTTCGGCATGAATGTATTCGTGCTGCGCGGCTTGCTGCCCGGCGTCAGCACGCAAACGATATTCCGCGGCGTGATGCCGTTCGTGGTGAGCGATATCGGGCGCCTGGCCCTGCTGATCCTGTTTCCGGCGATATCGCTGTATTTGCCCCGGTTTGTCAGCTAGCGCCATTGCCGGGCCGCAGGGCAACCAATTTCTGGCTGGCGCGCTGCACCACTGGCCCCATGGCCAGCACAATGGCAAATGCCGCCGGCCAGGCGGCCACGAAGGCGCGTGCCCATTGCGCGGCGAAGTGCGGGCCCAGGCCCAGGTTCATCCACGATACCCATCCGGTCATCAACATCGACATCAAGCAGGACATCAGCAACGCAAAAATGAAACGCAGGCGGGTTGCATAAGACATGGAACGCTCCTTGAGTGAGAAATCAATGGAGCTATGCTAGATTGCTACTGTTTTGGCAACCATAGCCAACAATTCAATTTTGAATTCCATTTTCGCAATCATGCTCGACGACTTGGCGCTGTTTGTCGCTATCGTGGATGACGGCAGCCTGCAGGCAGCCGCGCGGCGGCTGAAGCTGCCCGCCGCCACCCTGACCCGCCGGCTGCAAAAACTGGAAGCCCGCCTGGGATGCCAGCTATTGCTGCGCAGCGCCCGCAGCCTGAAACCCACTCCGGAAGGACGACAGTATTACGAGCAGTGCCGGCCGTTGCTGACGGCGCTGCAGCAGACCACCGCCACGCTGGACGACGACCTGAACCAGATCAAAGGCACGCTGCGGGTGCTGGCGCCCGTCAGCCTGGCGCGCGGCCTGCTGGCGCCGGCCTGGACCTCGTTCCTGGCCGCCTGGCCCGACATCCGGCTGGAACTGATTCTGGACAACCGCAACGAAGACTTGTGGCGGCATGGCGCCGACTTGGCGGTGCGGGTCGGCCCGCAGCACGATCCGAAGCTGCGGCAGCGCAGGCTGGGCGGTTTCGGGCTGGACGTGGTGGCAGCGCCGTCGTACCTGGCGGCGCATGGCGAACCGCGGCACCCGCGCGAACTCGAACAACATGCCCTGCTGGTCAGCGAGCCCCTGGCCACCTGGTACTTCATGGCGGCCGACGGCAGCGAACGCATCGAACTGCATCCCGCCGGCCGTTGCCGCGTCAACGAACTGGAACTGATGGTCGGCATGGCGGAAGCGGGCCTGGGCATCATGTACTGCCCGCATACGCTCAGCGGCGCCGCCATCGAAAACGGCCGCCTGCGGCGCGTGCTGGCCGGCTGGCGCACCCCGCAGCGCGTGGTGTATGCGGTATGGCCGCAACAGCAATTGCCGCGCAAGGTGCGGGCGCTGCTTGAACACCTGTCTGATTTCGCCGCGTCCACGCCGCTGCTGCAGGGCGGCGGCGTGGACGCCGCCTAGCATTGCGCCCGCAGGTCTGGTGTCTGGCTCCCGCTAGGTTGCCTGACACCGCGGTGGGCAGAGGGCCTCGCCACGCTTCGGTGTCGGACATCCTGGCGGGAGTCAGACCTGAATCAAGGCGACGCCGCCCTAATAACCCTTGGCCGGGTCGTACAGGTTGGGCAATGCCTCGCCCGCCTCGCAACGATGGATCAGCTCGGCCACATAGCGGGCGCGCTCGCGGCGGGTGGGCGTGGCGGCGCAATGCGGCGTCACCATGACGCCCGGATGCCGCCACAGCGGTGAACCGGCCGGCAGGGGTTCGGTGTCGAAGACATCCAGCACCGCTTGCGACAATTGGCCGCTGTCCAGCGCAGCCAGCACATCGGGCTCTACCATGTGCGAACCCCGCCCCACGCTGATCAGCGCCGCGCCGCGCGGCAGCTGCGCAAATGTGCGGGCGCCCAGGATGCCGCGCGTGGCATCGGTACCTGGCAGCAGGCACACCAGGATGCCGGTACGGGCCAGGAATGCCGCCAACTGCTGTGGCCCGGCGTAGCTTTCCACACCCGGCAGTTGCGCGGGCGAACGCGACCAGCCGATAGTGGGAAAGCCTGCGCGCGCCAGCAGCGTGGCCGTGGCGGTGCCCAGGTATCCCAAGCCCATGACACCCACGCACATGTCGCGCATCATGCGCGGCGCCTCGGGCGGATCCCAGCGGCGCTGTGCCTGGTCATTGGCAAAGCGCTTGAATTCCTTGGTGATGGCCAGCGCGGCCGCCAATACGAATTCGCTCATCTCGCCCGCGGTTTCCTGGGTTACCAGCCGCGCAATGGGCACGTGTACAGGCCGCTGCGGATCGGCCAGGATGTGATCCACGCCGGCGCCCGAACTGATGATCAGCTTCAGGTTGGGCAATGACGCCAGCCAGCCGGGGTCGGGTTCCCATACCAGGGCATAGCCGATCTGCCCCGGGTCGGCCACAGGCTCGTGACGGCCGCAGATTTCCAATGCCGGCGCAAACTCGCTGAAATACTTGCGCCATTCGGGCAGGCCCTGCGGCCCCCCGGAGTTGATCACCAGCCGCATGACTGCCGCATGTCCTTGTTCAGTTGCAGGGTCGGTGGCATGGGCCTATGCCCACGCCCCGGATCACACCAGCTTCCATTTCTTGAGTAGCGCGTCGAGCTCGCCACTGCGCTTGAGTTCGTCGAGCGCGGCCTGCAGCTTTTGCTTGAGCGCATCTTCGCCCTGGCGCAGCCCCAGGCCGATCGAGCCAGGCAGCGAAGCCTTGTAGCTTTGCACCAGCCGGGTATCGGAAAACTGGCCCAGGCCCAGATAATAGGAAAGCGTGGGGTAATCGGCAATGCCGGCCTCGATGCGTCCGGCATTCACATCGCGGATGATGTCCGGGATGGTGTCGTAGATCTTCACCTCTTTGAACAGGCCGGTTTTCTGCAGCGCCTCGCCATACACCGTGCCCACCTGCGCGCCCACCACGCGACCCTTGAAGGCCTGGTACGAATCGTAGTCGGTCTTGTCGGTGGCCGGCACGATCATGCCTTCGCCATAGGTATACACAGGCTTGGTGAAGTCGATGACCTGGCGGCGCTTGTCGGTGATGTACATGGCCGAGGCAATGATGTCGATTTTCCTGGACGTCAGCGACGAGATCAGCGCCGAGAAGTCCATGGCTTCGACGGCCGGGGTAAAGCCGGCATGCTTGCCCACGGCCTGGATCAGGTCGACCATGAACCCCTGCATCTGGTGCGTGGCGGGGTCCAGGAACGAAAACGGCACGCCGTTCGTTTCGGTACCCACCTTCATCACCGTCTGCGCGGCCGCGGGCGTGGCCACGCCCGCCAGCGATACCGCCGCGGCGGCCAGGGCAAACTGCATTCTCTTGATCATCTTCGTGCTCCAGGACATGGCTTGCGCCGTTGATGAATACCGGCGGCGCCCGCCTTGCACAGTCGCCGGCATGACATGCCACATCACTATAGAAACCTGGCGGCGATATGGCTACAGGGTTGACACCCCCTTATGCTCAGACGTAGCATAAATACGCGCGCCTCTTTTTTTGATCCATAAATGCTCTATATGAGCATAATTAGGTGGGCCACCCGCGCCACCCGCCCTGGAGATCCAAGCATGGAAACGCCCGCCACCCGGCCGGTTGAATTCGATCTGCCCGCCACGCCTGCCCAGGCGTCTCATTGCCCGACCACCGTAGGGCAGGCCTGGGCCCGCGTGCCCGAACCCCTGCCACCCGCGCGCCGGGCGAGCGCCATGGCACAGGTCCGCGAGCTGCTGGCCCGCCAGCGCGCGGTGCTGGTGGCCCATTATTACGTCGACGCCGATCTGCAAGAGCTGGCCGAAGCCACCGGCGGCTGCGTGGGCGACTCGCTGGAGATGGCCCGCTTCGGCCGCGACCACCCGGCCGATACGCTGATCGTGGCCGGTGTGCGCTTCATGGGCGAAACCGCCAAGATCCTGAGCCCGTCCAAGCGCATTCTGATGCCCGACCTGCAGGCCACGTGTTCGCTGGACCTGGGCTGTCCCGACGACGACTTCGCCGCCTGGTGCAATGCCCACCCGGACCGCACGGTGGTGGTCTATGCCAACACCAGCGCCGCGGTCAAGGCACGCGCCGACTGGGTGGTGACCTCGTCTATCGCGCTGGATGTGGTGGCCCACCTGCACGCGCGCGGCGAGCGCATTCTGTGGGCGCCCGACCGGCACCTGGGCGACTATGTGCAGCGCCAGACCGGCGCCGACATGCTGCTGTGGCAGGGCGCCTGCATCGTGCATGATGAATTCAAGGGCACCGAACTCGAACTGCTGCGCGCCGAGCATCCACGGGCCAGGGTGCTGGCGCATCCCGAATCGCCCCAGGCGGTGCTGGCCCAGGCCGACGTGGTGGGGTCCACCACGCAACTGATCGACGCCGCGCGCACCCTCGATGCCGGGCAGTTCATCGTGGCCACCGACCAGGGCATTCTGCACAAAATGCGCGCCGCGGCGCCGGGCAAGGCGTTCATCGCCGCCCCCACGGCGGGCAACAGCGCCACTTGCAAAAGCTGCGCGCATTGCCCGTGGATGGCCATGAACGAATTGGCCGGACTGGCCGACGTGCTGGAACATGGCCGCAATGAAATCACGCTGGATCCGGCACTGGGCCAACGCGCCAAGGTGCCCATCGATCGCATGCTGGCCTTCGCCGATCAGCGCAAACAACGTGTGCGCGCCAGCGGCGACCTGGCCCGGGACATGGCCTTGTACGAACGCGTCGGCCCCGCCTGACCGGAGCAAGCCCCCATGACATCCGACGTACTTATCGTGGGCAGCGGCCTGGCCGGCCTGGCCACCGCCCTGGAACTGGCCCCGCACTGCCGCGTGGCGATACTGGCCAAGAGCGGTATCGAACACAGCGCCAGCCATCGCGCGCAAGGCGGCATCGCCGCCGCGCTGGACCCGCAGGACAGCGTGGACGAGCATGTGCGCGATACCTTGGCCGCCGGCGCCGGCCTGTGCGATGCCGCGGCCACGCGCCGCATCACCGCCGACGCACGCCGCGCAATCCACTGGCTGCAAGACCAGGGCGTGGCCTTTTCCACCGACCCGGCCAGCCAGCCGGCCCTGCACCTGACGCGCGAAGGCGGACATGGCCACCGGCGCATCGTGCACGCGGCCGATGCCACGGGCCGCGCCGTGGTCGCCGCGCTGGGCGAGCGGGCGCGCCGGCATCCGAACATTACGCTGCTGGAACAGCACTACGCCATCGACGTGGTGCCGGCCGGACCAGCGGGCACGCCGTCCGCACGCTGCCAGGGCTTGCGCGTGCTGGACGCGCAACACGGCCGGCTGCTGACCCTGTATGCGCCGCACGTGGTGCTGGCCACTGGCGGCGCGGGGCAAGTCTATGCCCACACCACCACGCCGTCCACGGCCACGGGCGATGGCATCGCCATGGCCTGGCGCGCCGGCTGCCGCGTGGCCAACCTGGAATTCACGCAATTCCACCCCACCAGCCTGTACCACCCGCTAGGCGATGCTTTCCTGATTTCCGAAGCGGTACGCGGCGAAGGCGGCCTGCTGCGCCTGCCCGACGGCACCCGCTTCATGCCGGCGTACGACGCGCGCGCCGAACTGGCGCCGCGCGACGTGGTGGCGCGCGCCATCGATACGGAAATCAAGCGCCATGGCCTGGAATGCGTGTACCTGGACATCACGCACCGGCCGCGCGGGTTCTTGCTGGAACACTTTCCCACTATCCATGCGCGCTGCCTGGCGCTGGGCATCGACATGGCGGTCGACCCGATCCCGGTAGTGCCCGCCGCGCACTACACCTGCGGCGGCATCGTCACCGACGCTGCCGGCCGCAGCGACCTGCCCGGCCTGTATGCCGTGGGCGAAACGGCCTGCACCGGCCTGCACGGCGCCAATCGGCTGGCCAGCAATTCACTGCTGGAATGCGTGGTAATGGGCCATGCCGCGGCCCAGGCGATTCTGGCGCAACCGCGCGCCACGGCCGTAGCCGCGCCGGCGGCCGGCATCCCGCATTGCCGGGATGCGTTCACCGGCGGCATGGCGGCCCCATCGTGGCCGCACCAGCGCCAGGCCCTGCGGCAACTGATGCGCGACGAAGTGGGTATCGCACGCAGCAACGCATCGCTGGCCCGCGCCGCCCGACGCATCGCGCAATGGCATAACCAGGCGGTCCAGCATTGGCAAGCCGGCCACATCAGCCCCGCCCTGCTGGAACTGCGCAACCTGCTGCAAGTCGCGTCCCTGATCGTACATGCCGCCGCCGCCCGCCACGAAAGCCGCGGCGCGCATTTCAACCAGGATTGGCCAGCCACGCTGCCCCACGCGCACCCC
>DASPIV010000805.1:0-2792 GCA_035628955.1 Bordetella sp. | reverse complement strand
TCGGGAGTTCGATCCTCCTCCGCTCCACCAAACACCAGACGGAAAAGCCTTGGCAACACACTGTGTTCCCAAGGCTTTTTTGTTTTTTCACGGCTTCGGTTGATCAGACCATCAGGGCGGCGTGGCAGAGGGTTGCCCGGCGCTGCCGCTGCCCGTGCCCGGTGTGGCCGGTGTAGCTGGCGCGGCTGGCGGATCCGTAGCGGCGGGCTGCGCGCCCGGTCCCTGTTTCGCCGCCGCCTTGCCCGCCTGCGGATTCTGCGCCGGCGTGGAACCGGCATCGATCGCGGCCTTTGCCGAACTGAGATTCTGCGCCAGTTGTTCAAAGAACCCTTCGTAGAAGGCCCCGCGCGATATGGTTTCGCTGGACGTCTTGACCAGCGATTCGTCGCTGGCCCCCATCGGCATGGATACCGCTCCCAGCACGCTTAAGCCCACGCTGGCCGAATTGCTGGATTTCTTCATCGTGTACAACTCACGCAGCGCACTCACGTAGACCAGCGCATTGCCGTCGCCGGCGGGCGTGCAATCCACGTTAAACAGGATCTGCGCATGCTGGTCGTCGTTCTCTTTGTCCTGGTAGTTCTTGTGTCCGCTGACCCGATTGGGCTCGGCCTTGTCGATGATGTATCCCTGGCCCAGCAGCGCACGCCGCCCGGCTTCACAGGCCGCCTGGCTGGACCCCGCGAAACTGCGGGAATACGTGCTTTCCTGTGTGAAGGAATCGCGTTCATCGATGGTAGGCGTGGCCGTGCACGCGGCCAGCAGCGTTATGCAGGCAAACAGGCCGGCGCGGGCTGCCGGCGTCGAATACTGGGTGGACATGAATCGGATAGGCGTGAAACGCATGGGGTACACCCCCCTGGCAAGAATAAGAATCCATTATTTCGCATCGCCTGGCCCAGGCCTGAATCCAAGCGTATACAGGTCGCTAGGTTTGTTACCGGCGGATCCGGGCTTTTTGTTTCACGAGCTGGCATGTTCGAGCACAGTTGCTCAGCTTCGTAGTTGAGGCGATTTGGCTCAGGCTTCCTGCGCTTCTTCTTTGATCCAATCCGCGAACGCCTGGATTTCCGGGCGCTGCATGGCGCCCGGCAGCGTCACCAGGTAATAGGCGAAGCGCGCCGGCCAGGGCTTGTCCAGCACCTGTACCAGCCGCCCGGCAGCGATTTCCTCGCGTGCATATTCCTGCGGCACCAGGGCCAGCCCCTGACCGGCTACCGCTGCCCGGATCAGCAGATAGTCGTCTTCGAACGCGCTGCCCCGCTCGGCGCGCGGATCATCGGCCGCACCGTGCGCGGCGAACCAGAGCGGCCAGTCTGCCCGGTCGGAGTCGTGCAGCAGTGGGTAATCCAGGCAGTCTTGCGGTTCCTTGAGGAAGCGGCCGTCTGCCACCAGGCCCGGACAGGCCACCGGCACCAGTACCGGCGCCATCAGACGAGTGGCTTCCAGGCCGGGGTAGTTGCCCAGCCCATGCCGCAGCGCCACGTCTACCCGGTCGCGCCGCATGTCCATCAGAGCCGAAGTCGCCTCGACCCGCACCTCGATCTGCGGATGCCGCTGATTGAAGTGCCCCAGGCGCGGCACCAGCCAGGACGCGGCAAAGGTGGCGACGGTACTGACCGTCAGGGTCTGGCGCCCCTTGATCGCTTGCAGCGTGTCGACGGCCTTGTCGATTTGCGCAAAGGCGTCGAGCAGCGACGGATGGACGCTGGCACCCGCTTCGGTGAGACGCAAGCCTTGCCTTTGCCGCGTGAACAGCGCCATTCCGAGCCGGTCTTCCAGCAATCGAATCTGCTGGCTGACTGCCCCCGAGGTGACATGCAGGGCTTCGGCGGCGGCCTTGATGCTGCCGCGCTGGCCGACTTCGACAAAGGTGCGCAGCGCTTGCAAAGGGTGTGAGGTAGCCATGGATTTAGCTTTACTGAATATTGAAAGCAAAAAAGATCGCTTCCGCTGTTTCGCGACCCGAGCCATGATGGCATAAGTTTAGAAACCCTGCGTAACTTTAGTAAATCTATATCAATAGGACCAGCCGCTTGGGAGTTGCACGATGATCAATCTTTACACCGACAGTTCGCCCAATGGCTTCAAGGCGACGATCGCCCTGGAGGAACTGGCGCTGCCTTACCGCCTGCATCATGTCCGCATCGACGCGGGCGCACACCGGCAGCCGGCGTTCCTGGTCTTGAATCCGCACGGCCGCATTCCGGTCATCACCGACGATGACACCGGCATCACGCTGTTCGAGTCGGCCGCGATCCTGCTCTACCTTGCCGAGAAGACCGGCCGGCTGCTGCCGCGGGAACCCGCGGCGCGCTGGGAGGCGATCAAGTGGCTGCAATTCCACTCGTCCAGCGTGGGGCCTGTCATCGGGCAGCGGGTGCATTTCGAGTTGTTCGCCCAGGCAGAGAATCCGGCCGCCATCAAGCGTTACCGCCGCCTGACCGAGGATGCCTTCGCCGTGCTCGACGGTCACCTGGCCGACGGGCGCCTTCACTTGGCTGGCGACGACTACTCCATTGCTGACATTGCGCACTTCGGCTGGACGCACATCGCGCGCATCATCGACTTCGATTTCAGCCACCACCGGTACATGAGCGCCTGGCATGAGCGCCTGGCGCAGCGCCCCGCCGTACGCAAGGGCGTCACGCTGCCAGCGCCGGCGACCGGCGCGTAAGAGAGCTGACACGATGAGCACCACAACCACGATCCCGGCAACCCGGGGAGCATCTTTTTCAGCGTTCTACGCCCACCCGGGCTACCGGCGCATGTTCGCGCCCGATCGGCTGACC
>DASPIV010000804.1:0-3292 GCA_035628955.1 Bordetella sp. | reverse complement strand
CTCTTGAAGTTGGGCGCCTTTCAGCACGCGGTCCAGGAACACATGTGCCGTGGTGCCCGCGGTGGTCGATATTTTCTTGCCTTTCAAGTCGGCGGCGCTCTTGATGCCGGAGTCCTCGCGCACCCATAGTTGGGCCGTGGCGTATTCCACATTGTTCATCAGGAACACCTTGCCCTGGCCGCGCGCGGGAAAATTCGACACCACCGCGCCCGTGGACAGCACGTCCAGGCTGCCGCCTATCATGGCCTGGAACAGCTCCAGGCCGGTGGTGAACTTGATCATCTGCAAGTCCAGGCCCTGGTCGGCGAACGCGCCGGTTTCCAGGCCCGTCCAGATCTGCCCGTCCACCGCCGGCGTGTGCAGATAGCCCACGCGGATTTTCTGGGCGCCGTGCGCCAGCATGGGCATGCCGATGCCCGACATGGCAGCCGCCAGGGCGCCGGTCTTCAATAGGGTTCTGCGCTGCGGATTCATGGTGCGGGTTCCTTTGCTTGCGGGGGATAAGGGGAACGACTAGTCGGCCAGGCGCACGGCCTGGTTGGCTTGCCTGGCATACTCTTCCATGACCAGGCTGCGGATCTGCGAACGCAGTTCGCCGAACCGGGGATCTTCATGCAGGTTCTCGGCGCGCGGATAGCCGAACGGCACATCGATGACAGTGCGGATGCGCGCCGGGCGCGCCGTGACCACGACAATGCGCGACGACAGGTAGATGGCTTCTTCCACCGAGTGGGTGATCAGCATGACGGTCTTGTCCTCGGCCAGCAGCACTTGCAGCAGCAGGTCTTGCATGGCCGAGCGGGTCTGGGCGTCCAGCGCGCCGAAGGGCTCGTCCATCAACAGGAATTGCGGCTTGACCGCGTAGGCGCGCGCCAACGCTAGCCGCTGGCGCATCCCGCCCGACAAATGCTTGGGATGATGATGGGCAAAGTCGGCCAGCCCCATCAGCGTCATGTAGCGCTGGCAGATCTCGTCGCGTTCGGCGCGGCCGACCTGATTGGCCCGCAGTGTCAGCCCGAAGGCGATGTTCTGCTTGACCGTCAGCCACGGAAACACGCCGTATTCCTGGAAGATCACGCCGCGGTCGGGCCCCGGGCCCGTGATGGGCTTGCCGTCGAGCAATACTTCGCCCTGGGTCGGCTGCACAAAGCCGGCCACGATATTCATCATGGTGGTCTTGCCGCAGCCCGACGGCCCGATCACCGACACGAATTCGCCCTGGCGGATTTCGTAGTCGATGCCATCGAGCACCCGCATCGGCCCATCCGCCGTGGGGTAGTCGACCGCGACGTTGCGGAAGCGGATGCGGGCGGAACTGTCCGTACTCATGGGTGTACCTTCATGCTGCGCACTCTTGTATTCGCCCTTGGCGCGGTCCGGCGGGCTCATGCGATGCGCTCCTGCCAGGCCACCAGGCGGCGCGCCACGGCGCGCAGAATCAAGTCCATTACCAGGGCGATCAGGCCAATGCAGATGATGCCCACGTAAATGATGTCGAGCTGGAAGAACGACGACGCGTCCTGGATCAGCGCACCCAGGCCCTGCTGCGCCGCAATCAGTTCCGAGGCCACCAGCGTGGCCCAGGCCACGCCCAGCGCCACGCGCAGCGCGGTCAGCATGTGGGGAACGGTCAGCGGCACAATCACCTTGCGGAATATCTCGCCGTCGCTGGCGCCCAGCGTGCGCGACACGCGCACGAAAATGGGGTTGATCTGCGCAATGCCTTCGTACATGACGATCACGCCGGCAAAGAACGAGGCGTAGAACAGGATGGCAATCTTGGCCGATTCGCCGATGCCGAAATACACGATCACCAACGGAATCAGCGCGATGGGGGGCAGGGCGCGGAAGAAATTGATGACCGGGTCCACGAAACTGCGCACGCCCTTGTACCAGCCCAGCACGAAGCCCACCGGCACCGCCAGCACAATGCCCAGCACCACGCCGATCACCACCCGCTGCGTCGACATCAGGATGTCGTGGGGTAGCCGTGTTTGCATCAGCGCCGCGAACTTGGCCAGTACTTCGTGCGGGCTGGGAACCAGGGCCGGGCTGACCAGCCCGCTGGCGCGCACCCCATACCAGGCCAGCACGATCAGGACCCACGGAGCGGCGATCAGTGCCGCGCGTTGCGGCAGGGAACGGTTACGCAAGATGTCTCCTCCATTCGAAGGCGCTTGACCTTTTAATGGTCAAATCGTACTGTAGACCATACGTTCAGCAAACAATATATGGCTATTTGTTTATGGCTATCAATTTTCACGACAGCCCCATTCCACGCTATCTGCAATTGGCCGACCTGATGCGCCAGCGCATCGCCCGCGGCGTGTGGGAACAGGGCCAGAAAGTGCCGTCGCTGGAAGAGCTGGTGGCCGAGTTCGGCGTGGCGCGGGTCACGGTGCGCCAGGCCATCGATGTGCTGACCCGCGAAGGGCTGGTGTCGCCGCAGCAGGGGCGCGGCACCTTCGTTACGGGCCTGCCGCCCAACGACCGCTGGCTGCGCGTGCAGACCACGCTGGCCGAACTGGCCAAGGTATATCGCGACACCCAGCCCAAGATAGTCACTATCGACGAAGCCATCCATACGGCCCCGCTGACTCCGCAAGACGGTATTGCGGCCGAGCGCTACGTCTTCATGCGCCGCATCCACGAACGCGAAGGCCAGCCGTACTGTGTGATCAGCATCTACCTGGCCGAGCATGTTTTCCGGCAAGACCCGGCGCGCTTCCGCAACGAAACAGTCATCCCGCTGCTGGTATCCATGCCCGGCGTGCAGATCGCACAGGCGCGGCAGGCACTGACCATCGGCACCGCCGACACCGAAGTGGCGCAGCAATTGCAAGTGGCCGTCAACACGCCCATTGCCGAAGTGCGCCGCGTATTCGTCGATGGCGGCGGCTGCGTCATTTACCTGAGCGAAGTCTCGTACCGCGGCGACTTCATCCATGTCGAAATGAACCTGATCCCTTGAGACCTGCCATGGGCGATGCCAGCAGCGTGTATCCCGTCGACGTCAGCGTGCACGTCTTGCGCTATCCCGTCGAGCGGCCGGTGCGGACGTCGTTCGGCACCATGCACGACCGCCCGGCGGTGTTCGTGCGGGTGCAGGACCGCGACGGCGCGCATGGGTGGGGCGAGGTGTGGTGCAACTTCCCGGCCTGCGGCGCCGAGCATCGCGCGCGCCTGGTCGTATCGGTGCTGCGGCCGCTGCTGTTGGGACGCCAGTTCGACGGTCCGGCCGCGGCGTTCGCCCACCTGACGGCGGCCACCGAAGTGCTGGCCCTGCAATCCG
>DASPIV010000803.1:0-10201 GCA_035628955.1 Bordetella sp. | reverse complement strand
GGGTGTGCTGCATGCCACGCGCGGCTGGTCGGTGTCGCTGCTGTCGGCGGCGATTACCGTGCATTTTCTTAGCGGCGCCGCGGTGGTGGCCTGCCTGGGTACGCTGCATCGCCGCTACGGCGTGGCCGGCGTGACCTGTGCGGGTGCCTTGCTGACCGTGGTGGGGCTGCTGGGCTGGGGCTACGCGCGCGAGCCCTGGCAATTGTTCCTGACGGTGCCGTTTTCCGGCGCGGGCTGGGCCATGACCAGCGGTGCGGCGCTCAATGCCATGGTGTCGCCGTGGTTCGATCGCCGCCGGCCCATGGCGCTGGGCATGGCTTTCAATGGCGCCAGCCTGGGCGGGGTCGTGTTCTCGCCACTGTGGGTGGCCTTGATCGCCGCGGCCGGTTTCGGCGGGGCCGTGGTGGCGGTTGCGTTGGCCATGGTGGCCGCCATCGGCAGCCTGGCGTGGTTTTATCTGCGGCAGACGCCTGCCGCGCTGGGTGTGGCACCCGATGGGGATGCCTTGCCGGCTGCCGTTGCAGCCGCCCCGGCGCCAGCCGTTCGTGCGGCACCGCTGGACACGCCGCGCCGCGACCGGCGCCTGATCACCTTGGCATTCGGCGCTTCACTGGGCCTGTTCGCGCAGGTGGGGCTGGTGGCGCATTTATTCTCGATGCTGGTGCCGGTGCTGGGCAGTGGACGGGCGGGCGCGACGATGGGGTTTGCTACTGCCTGCGCCATCGGCGGCCGTATGGTGCTGGGACGCCTGATGTCGCCCCGGATGGACCGGCGTGGGGCGGCCGCCGTCAACCTGGGATTGCAGGCGCTGGGTTCGGTGGTATTGCTGGGCGCCGGCTCGTCGGGCGCCGGCATGGTGCTGGGGTGCTGTCTGTTCGGCATGGGGCTGGGCAACGTGACCTCGTTGCCGCCCTTGATCGCGCAGGCCGATTTCCGGCCGGCCGATGTGGCGCGTGTGGTGGCGTGGGTCACCGCGGTGGGCCAGGCCGGCTATGCATTCGCGCCGGCGGCATTCGGTCTGTTGCGCGAATGGGGCGCGGCATACGGGCAAGGCGGGCTGCTGCTGTTCGTGGCGGCCGGGCTCATGCAACTTGCCGCGGCCGCGGTCATGCTGGCCGGCCGCACCCGCCAGGTGGGCGCGCTGGCATAGGCGCCTGCGCCGCGGGGTTGCCAAACCGGCGCGCCATTTGACGTGACGCCGGAACAGACAAACCGGCGCCGCCCGGTTTCAAGCGGGATGCGGCCCGCTTATCATGGTCGGCCCATCTGCCTGCAGGCCTGCCCCGATGATAGACGCCGCCACCTTGCACGCCTTGCGTGAATTTCCCGCTCAGTTCGAAGCCTTTTACGCCGCCGTGCCGGACGGTTTTGCCAACTGGAGCCCGGCTTCGTGGGAAGGCATCCCCAGCGAGCCGTTTTCCGCTATAAGCCAGCTATGCCATGTGCGGGATATTGAAATCGACGGCTATCACGTGCGGCTGGCGCGCGCCCTGCGGGAAACGCATCCGCTGCTGGTCTCGATAGACGGCGACGTCCTGGCCGTCGAGCGCGACTATGCCCATGCCGACGCGCGGCAGGTGCTGGCCGCGTTTCGCCAGGCGCGGGCCGATACGCTGGCGCGCATCGCGGGGCTGGACGACAGTCAGTTGGCCCGCACCGCCGAATTCGAAGGCTATGGCACGCTGACGGTGCGCAGCCTGGTCCACTACCTGTGCAGCCACGACCAGCAGCACCTGGCCGGCCTGCAATGGCTGCTGGGCAAGATGCATGCGTACCGGCAGGCCATATAGGCGGCGTCGCGCAATCGGTGGCCGGTCATGCCGCCGGCGCGCCTGCCGCATCGGGCGAATGCTATGCTGGATTGCATGAAGAAAGGAAGCTGGATCGCCGTCGGCATCGCCATCGGTACGGCCATCGGTGTCGCCATGGACAACATCACCATGGGCATAGGCATCGGCGTGGCGCTCGGCATCGCCATGAGCCTGGAAGGCCGGCCCTAGCCGCATTCGGCCAGCCGCGCCTCAGGACACGGCGGATGGCCCGGCCGCGGCGCCGGGTTGCTGTTGCAAGTGCCGCACCGGCGAACTGAACAGCACGCCGAATTGCACGGCAAACCCCAAGGCCATGGCCCACAAGCAGGCCGGCGTGCCATAGTGCGCGGCCAGCAGGGCGCCCAGCGCCGCGCCTACCGGACGCGCGCCGTAAGTTGCCGTCGCGATAATGGCCGATACCCGTCCCAGCATGGCATTGGGCGTGACCGCCTGGCGCAAGGTCGTCGTGGCGATCGTCCACAATATGGGGCCGGCGCCGAACAGAAAAAACGCCGCGCCCGCCAGCAGGCCGGATGGCTGCGCCAGCGTGGCCAGCATCAGCAGCGCGGCCGCCAGGGCGGCCAGCGGGCCGGCGCCGACCAGGGCGCCGAATGGCAGCCGGCGCGCCAGGCGGGGCGCGGCCAGCGCGCCCGCCACCATACCGGTTCCATAGACGCCCAGCGTCAGGCCGACCTGGGTAGCGTCCAGGCGCAGCGTGTCGATGGCATAAGCCACATACATGGCCTGCAGGATGAACCAGGCCGTATTGAAGAAAACAGCGGTCACCAGTACCGGGCGCAGCAACGCGTGGCTGGCGACGAAGCGCGCGCCTTCGGCCAGTTCGCGCAACGGATGCGGGTGGCGGCGAGGCGGCACCGGCCCGGCGGGCAAGCCGGCCAGGCAGGCCGCCGCCTGCAACGACAGCGCAACGGCCAGCACATAGGCCGCCGATGCTCCCATGGCGCCCACCAGTGCGCCACCGACGGCCGGGCCGGCCGCAAAGGCCGTGCTGCGGGCCAGTTCCAGCCAGCGATTGGCCGCCGCCAGTTGTGCGCCGGGCACCAGCGTAGGCACCAGCGCCGGGGCGGCCACGTTATAGGCCACGGTGCCGATGGCCCCCGCAAACCCCAGTGCGGCCAGCCATGCCAGGCTCAGGCCATGCGTCCACAGCAAGAGCAGCAAGCCCAGCAGCGAAGCGGCGCGCAATGCCTCGGCCATGGCCATCAGGCCGCGCCGCGACATCCGGTCGGCCAGTACGCCGGCCGGCAGCGACAGCAGCAGGAACGGCAGTGTCTGCGCCGTTTGCAAATAGCCGGTCTGGGCGGCGCTGGCATTCAGGGCCAGTACGGCCACCAGCGGGGCGGCCGCCAAGGCCAACTGCTCGGAGAACTGCGCGCACAGGTTGGACCAGGCCAGGCGGCGGAAAGCTGGCGACAGCGGCGGGGCGGGCAGAGGCATGCAGGCCAGGTGGGCAAAGGCGATGCCGCCATGCTAGAAGCCGGCCTGCCGGGGTGCCTCCCGTTCGTTGCGGTGTAATTCCTGCGGGCGGCCGCCTCGGCCGGAACTGCGATAATGGCGCACCGGCGGCGCGGTGCCGCCTGATGCTTTCCAGGACCTCCCGCATGACAGTTGCCACTCGCCCGCTGTACATCAAAGTCCACGATGCCGATAACGTCGCCATCATCGTCAACGACGGCGGCTTGCCCGCCGGCGCCGAACTCCCCGATGGCCTGGTACTGCGCGAAGCCATTCCTCAGGGCCACAAGGTGTCGCTGCGCGACCTGGCCGAAGGCGACGCGGTGGTGCGCTACAACGTCACGGTGGGCTACGCCGCGCAGGCCTTGCCGCGCGGCAGCTGGGTCAATGAAAGGGTCACCACGATGCCCACGGCCCGTTCACTCGACGACTTGCCCATGGCCACGCGCGCCGCCCCGGCCATGCCGCCGCTGGAAGGCCATACTTTCATGGGCTACCGCAATGCCGACGGCACGGTCGGCACGCGCAACATCCTGGCCATCACCACCACTGTGCAATGCGTGCAGGGCGTGGTCGAACATGCGGTGAGCCGCATCAAGGCCGAACTGCTGCCGCACTATCCCAATGTGGATGATGTGGTGGGCCTGGAACACACGTATGGTTGCGGAGTTGCCATCGATGCCCCGGGCGCGGCGGTGCCGATCCGCACCTTGCGCAACATCAGCCGCAATCCCAATTTCGGCGGCACGGCCATGATGGTCAGCCTGGGTTGTGAAAAGCTGCAGCCCGAACGCCTGATGCCCCGCGGCAGCATCCCCATCGCCGCGGGCGAGGGTTTGAACGACACGGTCGATACCGTCTGCCTGCAAGACGAGCAAAACGTCGGCTTCGATTCGATGATCCGGTCCATCATGCAGACCGCCGAAAAGCACCTGGCCGTCCTGGATCGCCGCCGGCGCGTACCCTGTCCGGTGTCGGACTTGACCGTAGGTGTGCAGTGCGGCGGCAGCGATGCGTTCTCGGGCCTGACGGCCAACCCGGCGGTGGGCTATGCGGCCGACCTGGTGGTGCGCGCCGGCGGTACGGTGATGTTCTCGGAAAACACCGAAGTGCGCGATGGCATCGACCAGCTTACCGCGCGGGCCGCCACGCCCGCCGTGGCCGAGGCCCTGGTGCGCGAAATGGACTGGTACGACCGCTACCTGAGCCTGGGCATGGCCGACCGCAGCGCCAATACCTCGCCGGGCAACAAGAAAGGCGGCCTGTCGAATATCGTCGAGAAGGCCATGGGGTCGATCGTGAAGTCGGGCTCGGCACCCATTTCCGGCGTGCTGTCGCCCGGCGAGAAACTGACCGGCAAGGGCCTGGTGTTCTGCGCCACGCCGGCCAGCGATTTCATCTGCGGCACGCTGCAGTTGGCGGCCGGCATGAACCTGCATATCTTTACCACCGGCCGCGGCACGCCCTATGGCCTGGCCCAGGTGCCGGTGATCAAGGTGGCCACGCGCAGCGACCTGGCGCGCCGCTGGCACGACCTGATGGACGTCGATGCCGGCCGCATCGCCACCGGCGCCGCATCCATCGAAGACGTGGGCTGGGAACTGTTCCACCTGATGCTGGACGTGGCCAGCGGCAAGCAGCAGACTTGTGCCGAGAAGCTGAAACTGCACAATGCCCTGGCCCTGTTCAACCCGGGGCCGGTGACTTGAGCGCCCGGCCCATGGACCTGGCCGGCCACCTGCCTGGCGCGTCGTGCCCGGCGGCGCCCGCGGCCCGGTTCCCAGACCGCCTGACGCTGGCGGGCCCGGCCGTGGTGCTGGAACCGCTGTGCGAAGCGCATGCCGGCGCGCTATGGCAGGCCGCCCGGGGGGCCGATGCATCGTGGCACTACTTGCGCTATGGCCCATTCGCTGACGCCGCCGCCATGCGGGCACAGGTAGCCGAACTAGCCGGCCGCACGCATCAGCCTTTCTGGGCGGTGTGCCCGCGTCCGGGCATGATGCCGCTGGGTTGGGCGTCGCTGTGCGATATCTACCCCGAAGATGCGGCCATCGAGATCGGCAGCATCTGGTTCAGCCCGGCCCTGCAGCGCAGCCGGGCCGCGACCGAGGCGGTGTTCTTGCTGTTGCGCTATGCCTTCGACGAACTGGGGTACCGGCGCATGGTCTGGCGTTGCCAGGCCGACAACAGGGCTTCGGCCGCAGCGGCGCTGCGCTACGGGTTCAAGCCCGAAGGGGTATGGCGTTCGGCCGTGAACGTCAAAGGGCGGCGCGGCGATGTGGCCTGGCATTCGATGCTGGCCGACGAATGGCCCGCGCGGCGCACGGCGCTGCAGGCCTGGCTGGCACCAGGCAATTTCGACGCGGGCGGCCGGCCGCGCAGCCCGTTGGCACGGGACTGATACTGTTTGAGGCATGAACTTCCATGACTGCACCCATTGATACCGAACGACGCCTGGCCGACCTGGAGATCAAGCTGGGCCTGGCCGACGACATGCTCGACCAACTGAACCAGGCGCTGTTTCGCCAACAGCAGCAGATCGACCGCCTGCTGCGCGAACTGGCCGAACTGCGCCAGCAGATGCCCGATGGCGCGGGCGGTGGGCAGGGCAGCCTGCGCGACGAACTGCCGCCGCATTACTGACCGCCATGCATATTCTGTGGGCCTATCTGCGTCCGCATGGCCGGCTGGCCATGCTGGCGCTGTTGTTGGCCGCAGCCAGCCAGGTGCTGGCGCTGATCGACCCGATCATCTTCGGCAAGATCATCGACGACTACGCCATCAACCGCGCCGGCAAGACCGATGACGAACTGGTGTCGGGGGTGCTGGCCCTGCTGGGGCTGGCCGTGCTGATCGCCGTGCTGTCGCGGCTGGCCAAGGCGCTGCAGGAATACCTGACACGCCTGGTGGTGCAGAAGTTCGGCACGCAGTTGTTCAACGACGGACTGCGCCAGGCGCTGCGCCTGAAGTTCCAGGAATTCGAAGATTTGCGCAGCGGCGAGACGCTGTCGCTGCTGCAGAAGGTGCGCAGCGACAGCGAACGCTTCATCAACGCCTTCATCAATACGGTGTTCGCGGCGCTGGTGGGCATGGGCTTCCTGGTCTGGTATGCCGTGACGCGGCATTGGCTGCTGGTGCCGGTATTCCTGATCGGCGTCCTGGTGCTGGGCGGCCTGACCGGCCTGCTCAGCCGCGAGATCAAGAGCCAGCAGCGCTCGATCGTGCGCGAAACCAACCGCAGCTCGGGGTTCATTGCCGAATCGCTGCGCAACATCGAACTGATCAAGAGCCTGGGGCTGACTTTTCCCGAGATCCGCCGCCTGCAGGCGCAGACGGTGCGCATCTTCGAGCTCGAGATGGAGAAGGTCAAGCGCATCCGGCTGCTGTCGTTCCTGCAGGGCGTGACGCTCAGCCTGCTGAAGCTGGCCATTCTGTTTGCCCTGCTGTGGCTGATTTTCCGCGACGTGCTCAGCACGGGCGAACTGATTGCCATGCAGTTCATTTCGGTGGCGATCTTCGCGCCGTTGCAGGAATTGGGCAACATCATCCTGGCGTACCGCGAGGCTGAAGCTTCGTTGTCGAACTTCGACCAACTGATGAAAAAGCCCATAGACCGGCGCCCGGATACCCCGCAAGACAGCGGACCCATCGCGCACCTGCGTTTTGCCGACGTGGCGTTTCGCCACAAGGGGGCGGCCGGCAATGCCCTGGATGGCGTATCGTTCTCGGCCGCGCTGGGCGACACCATTGCCTTCGTGGGGCCGTCGGGCTCGGGCAAGTCCACGCTGGTGAAACTACTGCTGGGCCTGTACACGCCGGCCGTCGGCGAAGTGTTCTACAACGACATCTCGACCAAGGTGCTGCGCTATAACCGCGCGCGCCGGCAAGTGGGCCTGGTCACGCAGGAACCCTACCTGTTCGCCGGCACGCTGCGCGACAACATCCGGCTGGTGAAGTCCGATGCCACCGACGCCGAGATCGTGGCGGCCATGGAGCAATCGGCCTGCGCCTACCTGCTGCGTAAATCGCCCGACGGCCTGGACACGCACATCGGCGAAATGGGCCTGAAGCTGTCCGGGGGGGAAAAGCAGCGCCTGTCGATCGCCCGCGCGCTGATACGCCAGCCGCGCCTGCTGATTTTCGACGAGGCGACTTCGGCGCTGGACTCGTTGACCGAGGAACAGATCACGGATACGGTGCGGCGCATTTCGGCCAGCCGCAACCGCATCACCATACTGATCGCGCACCGCCTGTCGACCATCATGCATGCCGACACGATCTTCGTGCTGGAAAAAGGCCGTATCGTGGAAAGCGGCACGCATGCCGGACTGCTGGCCCGCACCGGCCTGTACTACGCCATGTGGCGCCAGCAGATCGGCGAGCGGCCCAGCGGCGCCTCGCACCCCTGAGCCGCGCGCCAGCCGTCATGGCCAGCCGTGTTCCAGAATGCGGCGCAGCGTGGCTTCGAGCACCTGGGGATCGGCGCGCGGGCCGCCGGGCACGTCGAACTTGCCGTCCAGCGCCAGGTGCGCGAATCCGTGCACGGTAGACCAGGCACCCAGCAGCAGTGCCTGCGTGGGCGCATCCAGCGGCTGCCCGTCCGCAAAGCCGGTGTAGCCGCGGATGGCGGTTTCCAGTTCGGCGAAAGCCGCCTGGCCCGCCGCCAGCAGCCGGGCGTCGTCGGTCAGGCGGTCTTTGCGGAACATCAGCTGAAACCGGGCCGGGTAGGCCAGCGCAAAGCGCACATAACCCAGACCCTGGGCCCGCAGCCGCGCGGCGGGATCGTTGCCGCCCGCCTGGGCGCCGTCGCGCAGGTATTGCGTCAGTGCCTGGAAGCCCAGTATGGCGACCTCGGTCAGTAGCCCCGCGGCGCTGCCGAAGTGATGCAGCGGCGCGGCCGGCGATACGTCGACCCGGCGCGCCGCCTCGCGCAGCGTGAAGCCCTCCAGGCCGCGCTCGGCCAGGATGGCCTCGGTGGCCTCGATCAACGCATCGCGCAGGGCGCCGTGGTGATACGCGGCATGGGCGGCGGTTTTCTGTCTGGGCATGGCTTCCAGGTTGATCTTTACATTGTTCAAAACCGATGCTACTTTATCTAAACATTGTTTAGATAGGGTGGGCATCATGTTTGAAACCCTGTTCGGCGCGGGTGGCGCCCTGGCGCTGCCGGCCTGGGCGGCCCTGTCGGTATCGCCCTGGCTGGGGCGCATGCGTCCGGCGATCTGGACCCTGACCGGATGGGCCCTTCCGCTGGTGCTGGCGGCGGCGTACCTGGGAATGGTGCTGGCCTATTGGCCGATGGAGGGCGGCGGCTATGGCTCGCTGGAGGCCGTGCAAGCGCTGTTTGCGCACCCCGGTATGTTGACGGCCGGCTGGTATCACTTCCTGGCGTTCGATCTGTGCGTGGGCACCTGGATCGCCCGCGAGGGCGTGCGCCTGGATATGCCCCGCATACTGCTGGTGCCGTGTTTCGTGCTGACCTTCTGGTTCGGGCCGGTCGGCCTGCTGGCGTTCTTCGGGTTGCGTGCCGCGCCCTGGGGCCTGCAGGCGGCGCGCATGTTGCTGCAGCGCCAGCGGGTGCTCGCGGCCTTTGGCATGGTGCTGCTGGCGGCGCTGGTGCTGGCCTCGGCGGCGGCCGTGCTGGACCCGCGCACCCTGGCTGGCGTGGACGTGTGGGCCAAGCCCATGAAGTTCATGGCCGCCATCGCCTTGTATGCGCTGACCCTGGCCTGGCTGATCGGCGAATTGCCGCCGGCGCGGCGCGATGGCCGGCTGATGCGCGCCACCGTATGGCTCGCCGTGGCCACCGGCGCATTCGAGGCACTGTACATCACGTGGCAGGGCGCGCTGGGGCAGGCATCGCATTTCAATGTCGACACGCCGTTCCATGCCGCCATGTACATCCTGATGGGGATCGCCGCGCTGCTGTTCACCGCTACGGCGCTGCCGGTCGCGCACCAGCTATGGCGCCATGCCGCGGCCATGGCGCCCGCGTACCGGCTGGGCGCCATACTGGGCCTGGTGCTGACGTTCGTGGCGGGCGCGGGGGGCGGGGTGGCCATCAGCATGCATGGCGGGCCCTTGATCGGCGCCACCGCCGGGCCGGGCTTGCCCCTGGTGGGCTGGTCGGCCACGGGCGGCGACCTGCGCGTGGCGCACTTCCTGGGTGTGCATGCGCAGCAGGTATTGCCGCTGGCGGGGTGGCTGCTGTCGCGTACGGCCTGGCGCGGCGCCGTGCCGGCCATGGCGCTGGCTGCCGCCGCCTATGTCGGCCTGATAGCGGCGGCATTGAGGCAGGCCAGCGCGGGCCTGCCGTTGATCGCGTTTCAGCCCTGGTGAGCGTCGCCCGGCACGGCCTGGACGCCGCGCTTGGGGTCTGCCTGCCCGCCGGCCACGGCTTCGCGCCCCGGCGTGATTTCCATGATGAGTTCCACTCGCCGGTTGGCGGCCCGCCCGCCCGGCGTATCGTTCGATGCGATGGGGCGCGTGTCGGCGTAACCGACGGCGCGCAATCTGGCCGGCGCCACGCCATCGCGTACCAGTCCGCGCAGCACGCTGGTGGCGCGGCTGGTGGACAGTTCCCAGTTCGATGGAAACTGGCGGGTCTGGATAGGCACCGGGTCGCTATGGCCTTCTACCGATACGGGGTAGCCCTGGCTGCGGTTGATGACCCCGGCCATGCGCTGGATCAGGCCCAGGCCGTTCGGGCTGAGCATGGCCTGCCCCGACGGAAACAGCAATTCGTTGCTGATGCGGAAGCTGATGGATTTCTCGTTGACGATGACATCCACGCCGTCGCCCAGGTCGTCCAGCCCCAGTTCGGCGACGGTGGGCACGGCCGGTCCAGGCACGGCCGGTCCAGGCGCGGCGGGCTCGGGCGCGGCGGGTTTGGCGGGTTCGGCGGGTTCGGCGGG
>DASPIV010000802.1:0-4136 GCA_035628955.1 Bordetella sp. | reverse complement strand
TGCGCTGCGCCAAGAGGTGGAAGACTGCACCAATCGCCTGGCCCGGCTGCCTTTCCTGGACGACCTGGACCTGCGCTACCGCAACCGCGTGTCGGTGGCCATGCCCATGGCGCGCGCGGTGATGTTCTGCCTGATGGACGTATCCGGCTCCATGGACGAAGGCAAGAAAGACCTGGCCAAGCGCTTTTTCACACTGTTGTACCTGTTCTTGTCGCGCAAGTACGATCACGTGGATGTGGTCTTCATACGCCACACCGACAATGCCGAAGAGGTGGACGAGCAAACCTTTTTCTACGACCCCAAGAGCGGCGGCACCATTGTGCTGTCGGCACTGGAATTGATGCACGAGATCGTGCAGCAGCGCTATCCGCCCAGTGCCTGGAACGTGTACGCCGCGCAGGCCAGCGACGGGGATTCATTCGGCGCCGACGCGGGCAAGAGCGCCCGCTTCCTGGCCGAGAACCTGCTGCCGGCCACCCGTTATTTCGCCTACATCGAAGTCCCCGACTCGCAAGAAGCCCGCAAAAGCAGCCTGTGGGCCGAGTACGAGCAGGAAGCGGCGCCGCATTTCGCCATGCGCCGGATCTGCGAACGCGGCGAGATCTACCCCGTGTTCCATGATCTGTTCAAAAAGGAAACAGCATGAACGCCATCGTGGGCTCTCGTGCCGAGCTGGAAGCCCTTGGGCGGGCCCGGCCCATTTCCGAAGGTTCTGAATGGACATTCGAGCTTATCCAGCGCTATGACGAAGCCATCGCCGAGGTAGCCGAAGAATTCGGCCTGGATACGTATCCCAACCAGATCGAGGTCATTACATCCGAGCAGATGCTGGACGCCTACGCGTCGGCGGGCCTGCCCATAGGCTATCCGCACTGGTCGTACGGCAAGGAGTTCATCCGCAACGAACAGTACTACCGACGCGGCATGCAGGGGCTGGCCTACGAAATCGTGATCAATTCCAGCCCCTGCATTTCGTATCTGATGGAAGAGAATTCCATGCCCATGCAGGCGCTGGTGATTGCGCATGCCTGCTATGGCCACAACTCGTTCTTCAAGGGCAATTACCTGTTCCGCCAGTGGACCGACGCGGACAGCATCCTGGACTATCTGGTGTTTGCCCGCAAGTACGTCATGGATTGCGAAAGCCGCTATGGCATCGACGCGGTCGAGGCGCTGCTGGACTCTTGCCACGCGCTGACTCCGCATGGCGTGGATCGCTACAAGCGCCCGACGCCGGTGTCGTACAAGGAAGAAGCGCAACGCCAGGCCGAGCGCGAGGAACATGCCCGCCTGCAGTACAACGACTTGTGGCGCACCCTGCCGCGTGCCGAGCACGACGCGGCGGAAGAGAAGCGGCGCGTGGTCTTCCCCCCCGAGCCTGAAGAGAACCTGCTGTACTTCATTGAGAAGCACTCGCCCAAGCTGGAGCCCTGGCAGAAAGAATTGGTGCGCATCGTGCGCAAGATCGCCCAGTATTTCTATCCGCAGGGCCAGACCAAGGTCATGAACGAAGGCTGGGCTACCTTCTGGCACTACACCCTATTGAACCGCCTGCACCAGAAAGGCCTGGTGAACGACGGCTTCATGATGGAGTTCCTGCAAAGCCACACCAACGTGGTCAGCCAGCGGGGCTTCGACGAGCAAGGCTACGGCGGCATCAACCCGTACGCGCTGGGCTTCGCCATGATGCAGGACATCCGCCGCATCTGCGAATCGCCCACGCCCGAGGACCGCAAGTGGTTTCCCGATATCGCGGGCAGCGACTGGGTGAAGACGCTGGACTTCGCCATGCGCAATTTCAAGGACGAATCGTTCATTTCGCAATACCTGTCGCCGCGCCTGATCCGCGAGTTCCGCTTCTTTGCCATCGCCGATCACCAGGCCAGTCCGGTGCTGGAAGTGGCCGCCATCCACGACGACGAGGGCTATCGGCAAATTCGCAAGCTGCTGGCCGAACAGCACAACCGCGACAACCAAGTGCCCGACATCCAGATCGTGCGCTACCGCCGCGAATCCGACCGTTCGCTGGTACTGCGCCACCTGCAGACCCGCGGCCGTCCGCTGGCCGGCGAAGACGCCGAGCAGGTCATGAAGCACCTGGGGCGGTTGTGGGGTTTCAAGGTACGCCTGGAGGAAACCGAGGCCGATGGCACGGTGAACTCGTATCGCGAGGTCAATCCCGCCAATAGCTATCGCGAAGGGAATTGACGGGGCGGGGTCCCAGGCACCGCGTATTGCCCGCCGAATGCCAGCGCCACGTCGTTCTGTTAGAATCGCGGATTCGCATTTGTGGCCTTGTCCGGCTAGCCCGGCGCATCACGCATTCAAGGCCATGCAAGCCGAATCAGGACAGGTGGCCGAGCGGTTGAAGGCGCACGCCTGGAAAGCGTGTATACGTGCAAACGTATCGGGGGTTCGAATCCCCCTCTGTCCGCCAGTGTTTCTCAATAAAATCAATCGCTTGGATTCTATTGGCTGCCATTGATTGGGGTGTTTTGGGGCTGCTTTGGGCTCATTTACCCCAAACCGAAATGGGCGCGAATGGCGTCACCGCAGCGGAGCCCATCGGCGGAGCAGTGGTCGCTGATCTCGGCGCATGACTCGGCAATGGCCAGGGCAAAGGCCATCAAGGTGGACTCGTCCACGGAGCGCGTCACGCCAGAAGCTTCAGCCATTTCCCAAAGTTCATTGGGCCCTATGCCGAGGCCATCTGAATTGGGCAGGCCGGTGTCATCGTGGTTCATAGCGGATTCCTTTGCTAGTTGGCTCAAGCACAAGAGATAGATCCAACCGAATCCCCTCTGTCCGCCAAAATTATGCAAGCATTGCCCAGCAATGCCTAGAGGCCCGCACAGCCCCGGCTGTGCGTTTTTTCATGCCCGGTGCCGCCTCGTCGCCAAGGCTGGCGACGATTTCGTCGAGCGAAATCGCGATTTCATCGAAAAAAAGCATGGGGCCAAGCTTCCGGTGGAATAATCACTGCGCAGGCATCCATACAGACATAGTGAGGCCTCTTTATGCGTTCAGTCCCACTTGCCATCCTGGTCGCGGTGGTATCGCTGAGTGCCGCGCCCGCCCAGTCCCAGGAGTCGCTGCCCGCGGTTGATGGGGTCGGCGGCAAGCTCAGCATCGGTGGCGCGACCGCCGACGGCAACACATCGGCCGGCGCCGAGGGCGCGATCACGTTGCCCCTGGGACACCGGTACGGCTTGCAACTGGACCTGGGGGCAGGCCGTATGGAAACGCCCCATGACGGACATTCCGGCTATCAGGCCACCGGCGCACACCTGTTCTGGCGCGACCCCTCGAAAGGCATGATAGGCATCGAAGCCGGCTACGCACATCTGGATGCCTACGGCGGTATCGACACTTATTCGGCGGGCGTGGCGGCCGAGCGCTACTGGGACAGGCTGACGCTGGCGGGCGTCATGGGTATGACCGATGGAGGCCATGGGACAGTGTCGAGTGCCCAAGGCCGGTACAGCTACGATGTGGACAGGGAATTCGTCGCAGGCCCCAGACTGACCTGGTACCCCGACGACAATCTGGCGTTGTCGGCATCCGGATCGGTGGCGGGCGGCGATGTTGCCGCCGGCTTGGGCGCCGAATTCGCGCTGGCCACCGAGAGCTCGTATCAGCCGAGCCTGTTTGCGCGTGCCGTTCTGAGCGAGGGCGGTGAAATCTATGCGCTGGCCGGCATCAATATCTATTTCGGACAGGGGTCGAAGTCCCTGATTCGCCGCCATAGGGAGGACGACCCTCCCATCGGCAACCTGGGCTCGCATGGGCACCTGGGCGGTATTGCCTTTGCAGTGCACGCCATTCAAAAGTTCAAAAAGCACAAAGACAATCCTACCCTTCCCCCGGTAGGCACTCCCATCGGCCGTTAGCGGTGCGCGCCAAGCAGGACGCCTGACGAACCGCCGCCAGGCCTATATCCCGTTCACACCGACGGATCCATCAATGTATGGCTTCCAGCGTATCGCGCAGCCGCTGGGCCTGCTGCGCGATTTGCGCGGGCAGTTGATCGAGCTTCTGCTTCTGGTCGCCTGCCTGGGTAAGCGGCTGCGTGCCTTTCAGTTGTACGGCGAACAGGGTAGGGCCGCCCACGCCCAGCGTGGCTTCGGTCTGGTAGC
>DASPIV010000801.1:0-7276 GCA_035628955.1 Bordetella sp. | reverse complement strand
AATTATTCCAATGTACGTCGCGTTCAACGCGTTCTGGTCAGAACGGCCGTCACGGCTGCGCTGGCTGCCGCTCTTGCCGCCTGCGGTGGCGGCAGCGGTGGCTCGAAGCATGCGTCGAACAACCCCGGCGGCGGCAACAATCCCGGCGGGGGCGGCAACAACCCGCCGTCGAGCCTGCCGGCCGGCCTGCTTGAAACCACGCTGGGCAATACGGGTACGGCGGTTGACAACGTGGCGCCGCTGGATCTGGACGGCGCGCTGGGCGGCATCGGCAAGGCACTGGACCCGACCCTGACACCGGTGGTCGACACGGTCACGGGCCTGACCCAGCAAGTGGGCGCGGCCACCGGCCTGGGTGCGCCGGTTGACGGCGTGCTGACGCAAGTCGGCGGCGTAGTCAGCAATGTGGGCGACACGGTGGCCGGCACCGGCCTGCCCGGCGGCCTGGGTAGCGGCGTCGGCGGTCTGGTCAGCGGCCTGGGCGACACCGTCGCCAGCGCTGGCGACCTGCTCAACGCCAATCCCAATAATCCCCAACCCCTGACCACCGTGCTGGGCAATGCCACCGACGCGGTCGGCGCGCTGACCGGCTCGCTGGCCGGCGAAGGCGGCCTGCTCAATCCGGTAACCGGCCTGCTGGGCGGCCTGACTGGCAGCCTGGGCGACGGCAACACCCAGCCGATCCTGGAACCGACCCTGGCCAACGTGGGTACCACGGTGGACAACGTGCTGCCGCTGGGCCTGAACCCCGCGCTGGGTGGCGTGGGCAAGAGCCTGGACGGCGTGGTCAGCCCGATCGCAGGACAAGTGACTGGCCTGACGCAGCAAGTTGGCGCAGCCACCGGCCTGGGCGCGCCTGTCGCCGGCCTGCTGACCAGCATCGGCGGCACGCTGGCTGGCGTGAACGGCCAATTGCCTGATGGCACCCCGCTCAATGGCGTGCTGAGCAACCTGGGCAACGCAGTTGCCAGCCTGGGCGGCGTCGTGCACGCCACCTCGGGCAACCCGAACCCGCTGGG
The DNA here is from genome assembly GCA_035628955.1 of Bordetella sp. GTDB lineage: Bacteria > Pseudomonadota > Gammaproteobacteria > Burkholderiales > Burkholderiaceae_B > Bordetella_A. The sequence continues at coordinate 6,257 of DASPIV010000801.1, read as the reverse complement.
TGCCACGCTGGGCAGCGCGACGGCGGCAGTTGCCTCGCTGACCGGCGGCCTGGGTGGCCTGGGCGGCACGGGCGGCGAAGGCGGCCTGCTGTCCCCCGTGACCGGCTTGCTGGGCGGCCTGGGTGGCGGCACCGGCGCCAATGGCGGCTTGCTGGCTCCGGTGACCGGCCTGGTCAACGGCCTGACGGGCGGCTTGGGCGGCGGCGCCGGCGATGGCGCCAACGGCGGCCTGCTGGCTCCGGTGACCGGCTTGCTGGGTGGCGTGACTGGCGGCCTGGGCGGTGGTTCGGGTAACGGCAGTGGCGGCGCCAACGGTGGCCTGCTGGCCCCGGTGACGGGCTTGCTGGGTGGCGTGACCGGTGGTGGCTCGGGCGGCGGTGCCGACAACGGTGCCGGCGGCCTGCTCGCTCCTGTCACGGGCTTGCTGACCGGCCTGACCGGCGGCCTGGGCGGTGGTGCCAAGTAAACCCGATAGGCGGACAACGGAGCGTGAACCCATGTTGCACTTGGATTCTGCGATACACCTTAGCCGCCCTTCTGCATCAGTTTCTGAAAGCGACGAGACACGGCCTGGCATGATAGATGACATCGCATTGATGCTCGGGCGGCAATTCGCTGCCTACACGGCAGCCTGCCAGGCCGCCTTGTCTGAAAAGATGGGAATTGCGTTGGCCGACCTCAAGGCGCTGGACTTAGTACTCGAATTCGAGTCCTTGCCGACCGGTCAGCTGGCGCAATTGATGGGCATCAGCCCGGGCGGCGCCACCGCGCTCATCAACCGGCTGGAAGCAGCCGGTTATGTCGAGCGCGGCCGCCATCCGCTGGACCGCCGGATCATCGTGATCCGGCCGATCGACGAGCAGTGCCGGGCACTGCTGGTTGAACGCCACGCCATCGCGCGCGAAGTCACGCTGCTGTCGCGCAATTTCGACACGTCGCAATTGGAAACGGTGCATAGTTTCCTGGGGCAATGCCTTAAGGCCTTACGGCACGATACGCGGGTATGGTTGGAAACCCGTCACGTGCAAGGGCTGGACGATTGAGCCCGGCGGTGCGCTGAGGCGGCTCAGCGCACCGGCCCGAAAGCCAGCCGAGGTACCGCCGCCAGCAGGCGGCGGGTCATTTCGTGCCGGGGCGCATGCAGCACTGCATCGGCCTTGCCGTCTTCGACGATACGCCCTTCGTGCATGATGGCGATACGATCGGCCAGGTATTCCACCACGCCGAAATTGTGCGTGATGAACAAATACGCAATACCCAGTTCAGCCTGCAGCTCGCGCAGCAGATCCAGGATCTGTGCCTGCACGGATACGTCGAGCGCCGACGTGGGCTCGTCGCAGACCAGTACCTTGGGTTCTACCGCCAGGGCGCGTGCAATAGCAATACGCTGCCGCTGGCCTCCGGAAAACTCATGCGGATAACGGCTGACCGTGTTCTCGGGCAGGCCGACCCGCTGCAGCAGGTAACGGGTGCGATCGCGCCTGGCGGCGTCACCGAGATCGGGGCGCAGCGAAGCAACGCCCTCATCCAGGATGTCGCCCACCCGCATGCGCGGGTTGAGTGACGCGTACGGATCCTGGAACACGATCTGGATGTCTTGCCGCAACCGGCGCAATTCACGGCGGCCGGCGATCAGCAGGTCTTGCCCATGCAACTGCGCGCGTCCCTGCACCTTGGCGCCTTCCACCAGTCGCAGCAAGGCCTTGCCGGTGGTGGTCTTGCCGCAGCCCGATTCGCCCAGCAAGGCCAGCGTCTCGCCCGCACGCAATGAGAAAGTCACGCCGTTGACGGCCTGCACCCACGAATCGATACGCCGCAACAGGCCCTTGCGCACGGGGTAGTGGACCAGCAAATCCTGTACGTCCAGCACGACTTCGCCTGGCGGGACCGGCGCAAGCGGCACAGCAGCCGGCCCGGCGCCGCTGGCCGCCGCCGATTGGCCGGCGGCCAGCGGCCGCCCACGCTTCTCATAGGTGGGAATGGCGTCGAACAACTGGAGTGCATAAGGGTGCCGCGGCGACTGGAAGAACACATCGGCCGATGCGCTTTCGACAATTTCGCCGCCACGCATCAGGGCCACATGTCCGGCCACATTGCGCACCACGGCCAAGTCATGGGTAATGAGCAAGATGGCCATGCCCATCTCGCGCTGGATATCGGCCAGCAAGTTCAGTACTTGGGCCTGCACCGTCACATCCAGCGCGGTGGTGGGCTCGTCGGCGATCAGCAAGGCCGGCTCGGCGGCCAGTGCGATAGCGATCATTACCCGTTGTTTCTGTCCGCCCGAGAACTGGAACGGATAGTCGTCGATGCGCCGTTCGGGTTCGGGTATGCCCACTCGGCGCAGCCAGTCGATGGCCCGCGCGCGGGCGGCGGCCCCGCGCAACGGCGTATGTGCCGTCAGGGTTTCCAGGATCTGGTCACCTACCCGCATCACGGGGTTGAGACTGGTCGAAGGTTCCTGGAAGATGATGCCGATACGGCCGCCGCGCACCGCGCGCATGGCGCTTTCGGGCAGCTGGTTCAGGTCCTGGCCGTCAAGTGCGATCTGGCCACCCACGATGCGGCCGGCATCGGGCAGCAAGCGCAGCAAAGCCAGGGCCGTCATGCTCTTGCCGCAACCCGACTCGCCCACCAGCGCAAAGGTTTCACCGCGCTCGATGGCCAATTGCAGGCGCTTGACCGCGTGGGTCAGCCCGCTATCGCCGGCAATGGCCACGTCCAGGCCATCTACCTTCAGCAGGGCATGGTCGGGGCGGCTCATCGGGGGACTCCGGTGTCCGCCGTCGCGGGCGGCACGCCTTCGGCCAGCCGGCCAGGCCGGTAGCGGCGCGCACGCGGATCGAAGGCCTCGCGCACCGCATCGGCAAACAGGTTGGCCGCCAGCACCAGGGCCAGCATGAACACGAATGCGGTCAGCAGATTCCACCACACCATCGGGTCGCGCGACATTTCCAGGCGTGCACTGTCGATCATGGAGCCGAACGAATTCATGCTGGGATCGACGCCGATACCCAGATAAGACAGCACCGCCTCATAAAGCACCAGGCCCGAGAATTCCAGCACGGCGGTAATCAGCACGATATGCATCACGTTGGGCAACAAGTGGCGGCGCATGATGCGCCAGTTCGATACGCCGAAGGCGCGCGCGGCCTGCACGTACTCGAGCTCGCGCAGCTTCAGGGTTTCGGCGCGCAGCAGCCGGCACAGGCCCGACCAGCCGGTCAGCCCCAGAATCATGCACAGCAGGAACAGGCGCAAGTCGGCGCGCGCGGCCGACGTGTCGAACAGGTCGGGATGGGTATCGATGTATACCTGCATCATCAGCGCACATGCCGCCACCAGCAGCACACCGGGAATCGAGGTAAGCGTGGTGTACAGATACTGGATGGCGTCGTCCACCTTGCCTTTGAAATAACCAGCCGCAATGCCAAAGCCGATGGCCGGCGGCAACATGGCCATGGTGGTCAGGCTGCCGATGATGAGGGCCGTGCGCACGCTTTTCAGCGCTTGCCACAGTACATCGTTGCCGGTGCGGTCGGTACCGAATACGTGATAGCCGCTGGCAAGGCCGGCCACCGCACCCACGGTCAGGCATAGCAAGGCGTAGGTGGTCCAGATGGCGCGCCAGGGCACGTCGGTACGCCCGCGCGCCATGGCTGGCAATGCGCGCCGCCAGCCGCCGCGCGCGCGCGCCTGCGCGGCGCACAGCAGCAGCCCGCCCGCCAGCGCGGCCGCGACGCCGCCGGCGAGCCCCCATGCCAGGCGCCGCAATACGTCGCCCAGCAACTGTGTTTCAGGCTCGTCCAGATGGGCGCCCCCGCTGCGCAAGCGCGGAAAATCGCGCACGGGATGGCCCTCGATGAGTTCGGTTTCTTTGGTGAACTGGCGCGCGGCCAATGGCGCGGAATAGGTTTTCTCGGGGCGCGCCAGCACCGATCCTGCCAGCAGGCTGTCCAGGGCGGACTGGACCGCCGGGGCATAGATCGGCGGTGCGTCGGCCGCCGCGCCCGGCACGGGCGGCAATTGCGGCCGGAAATGGATCGAGTCCAGCAGCCCCACGGCCACGAACGCGGCCAGCACCACGGCCGAGCACATCGCCGGCGCATCGCGGCCCACGCGGCCCCAGGTCGCGCGCAAGGTAGGACTGCGGCGCACGTGCCACGCGTAGCCCAGCACCGCGGCCACCAACAGGAACAGCGCGATATCCGTCCACAAGAATACGAACTTGGGCATGGCGGTCACTCGAAGCGCACGCGGGGGTCGGCCAGCGTGTATGAAATATCGGCCAGGATCAGCCCCACGATATACAGGGCCGACCCCAGGAACACCATGGCGCGCACGATGGAAAAGTCTTGCGAGTTGATGGCATCGATGGTGTAGCTGCCCAGCCCCGGGATGCCGAAGAACGACTCGGCGATCAGGCTGCCCATGAATAGCAGCGGCAAGGCCGAGACCGTGCCGGTAAGAATCGGCAGCATGGCGTTGCGCAGCACATGGCGAAACAGCACCACGCGCTCGGCCAGCCCCTTGGCGCGCGCGGTGCGCACGTAGTCTTTGCCGACCTCTTCCAGGAACAGCGCGCGATAAAAACGCGCCTCGGGCCCCAGGCGCGACACAATCGCCACCAGCACCGGCAACGCCAGGAACTTGACGGCATCCAGGCCGCCGGCAAAGCCCGAATAAGGTACCAGCCGCAATACTTTGGAGAACATCCATTGGCCGGCGATGATATAGAAAAGGCTGGATATCGACAGCAATATCACGCATAGCACGACGCCCCAGAAGTCGAGCCGGGTTGCCCGGAAATACACCAGCATCAGCGAGAACACCACGCTGGCGAACAGGCCCAGGAAGAATGTGGGAATGGCCAGCGCCAGGCTGGGGCCCATGCGCATGCGGATCTCGCGGCCGATGTCGTGTCCGGCATCCGAAGACCCGAACTCCAGCGCCAGCAAGGGTACCGAACGCTGGTAGAACACGGTTTCGGTCAGCCGCTGCGCGCCCTGGGCCTGCGTATTCAGGAACAGAGGCTTGTCGTAGCCATGTTCGACTTTCCAGCGCTCGATGGCTTCCGGGCTGACCCGCTGCCCGCCGATGGCCAGGCGCGCCATGTCGTCAGGCGTGTTCACGGCAAAAAACAAGATAAAGGTGAACAGATTCACGCCGATCAGGATCAGGACCCCGTACAACAGGCGGCGGATGACGTAGCCGGTCATGGCTGTTCCTCCTTGGATGGCGCGCGGCGGACACTGGCGCCAAAGGCGGTTTGACGTTCACGCCGTTTCAGCGCCACGTACGACGGCCAGATCGCCAGCGCCAGCACGATGACCAGCAACCCCAGCGGCCACCACCGCGGCGTATTCCATTCGTGCACCTTGCTGACCCGCAGGGCGGGGTCGACTTTCAAGTACTGCAAGGTATTGCGCACCATCTGGGTGGGCTTGGCATTGCCCACCCATTGCTGGTAGGCGCCGCCCGACATGGGAAAGTAGCCGAACATCCAGGGCGCATCGCGCTGCACGATGGCCACCATGCGGGCAATGACGGCTTCTTTTTCGGGCCCGTCATCCAGGAATTTCATCTGTTCGAACAAGCGGTCGAATTCAGGGCTGTCGTAATTGGCGGCGTTTTCGCCGCCATGCCTGGCCTTGCCATTGGGGCCGTACAGCAAGAACAGGAAGTTCTCGGCGTCGGGATAATCGGCCACCCAGCCCCAGTAGAAAATCTGCGCGGTGCCGCGCCGCATCTTGTCTTGGAAGCGGCTGTAGTCGGTAGATCGTACGTCCATCTGGATACCGATCTTGGCCAGTTGGCGGCGCATCCAGTCGAACTGCGGGTTCGAGCCGCCGCCGGTCATGGCATCGTAGTACAGCACCAGCGGCGCGCCGGTCTCGGCGTTGCGCCCGTCGGGATAGCCCGCTTCGGCCAGCAAGCGCCGCGCCACATCGAGCGGCTTGCGCTGGACCCGTCCGTCGACCAGGTCGTACACCACCGGGTTCATGCCTTCGGGTAGCTCGCGATAGCCCAGCACACCCGGCGGCACCGGGCCTTGCGCCACCATGGCCTGACTGTTCTCGAACACGGCCACGTATTCTTCCCAATTGAAGGCAATGCTGATGGCCTGACGCAATTTGCGATTCTTTTCTTGCTGCTCGGGGGTATCGCCGCGGCCGACCACCGGATCCAGCCAATTGAACCCCATGTACCAGCTCGAGGTTTCCACGGCGGTGGGCAACTGGATGCCATGGTCGCGG
>DASPIV010000800.1:0-6861 GCA_035628955.1 Bordetella sp. | reverse complement strand
GCAGCGAGATCCGCCTGCTCGACGAACCGGGGCAGGGCGCGGTATTTCGGTTCCTGCTGCCAACAGGGCTGACGCCTGCGGCCGGGTGGGTTTTCACTTCAGGCACCCTGCGGGAGCCGGACACCTGGCAATAGCACCTGGCACTGGATTCCTATGCGGCGGGCTCGTCGGGTTCTACGGGCGCCAGAGGCAGGCCCAGCAGTCGGGCCAGGCTGCGTGCATCGCCGGGCGCTTTCACTTTGATGTCGTTGTCGAAGTAGCAATAGATGTCGCGCGGGCCATACGCCCGGTCCGGCCGCGCGCCGGCACGGCGGGCATCGGACGGTTCGCGGCCGCGCGACCAGGCCCGGATCCGGTTGGCCCAGCGACGTAGCGCTTCGTCGCTGTAGCCGCTGGAATACAACTTCTTGTCGCCATGCAGTCTCAGGTAGGCAAAATCAGCGGTGGCATCTTCCAGCAATGGCCATTTGCCCGCCGTGTCGGCCGTGACCAGCGCCACCCCGTGGGTCCGCAGCATGGCCACGAACTCGGGGCACGCGAAGCTTTCGTGGCGGATTTCCACGGCATGGCGCAGCGGCCGGCGTGGTCCGCCGTCCAGTGCCGCGCGGTCGTTCATGCGCGCGTCATGGCGGCGGGCCAGCCGGGCGGCGGCGTGAGTGTCTTGCGGCAGCAAGTCCAGGAAATGCTCGAAGCGCTCGGCATCGAAGCGCATCGAGGGCGGAAACTGCCACAGAATGGGGCCGAGCTTTTCACCCAGCTCGAACAGGCCCGAGGCCAGGAAATTGGCCAAGGGCGTCTCGATATTGCGCAGCCGCAGGCGGTGTGTAATGAACCGCGTGCCCTTGATGCTGAATACGAAGCCGCGCGGCGTGGCATCGCGCCAGCGCGCGAACCATTCCGGACGCTGCAGCGAATAGAAGGTGCCGTTGATCTCGATGGTGGGCACCTGGTGCGAGGCATAGGCCAGCTCTTGGGCCTGCGGCAAGCCTTCGGGATAGAAGCTGCCGCGCCAGGGCGGATAGCGCCAGCCCGAGATGCCGATGCGTATGGCGCTTGGGTGTGCGGGGCTGCTCATGTGCGGGCCGTAAGCAAGGAGGAATCCGGGCCATCAGCAAGTAGCGGGCCGCTAAGCAGGGCAGCCAGTACGATCGACGGCCGTCATTACATTACCTTGACCGCGCCACCAAGTACTGAGGCGGGCCACCGGCCGGCCGCATCAAGAGTACGCTGGACAGCACCAGCGCGGCGGCCACGCCGGCCGCCGCCAGCCCTCGCCAGAACGGCAAGTTCCGGATGCTGCCTTGCATTCGTAGGTAACGGTGCCCGTGCCTACTGTTTCCCAAGCGACCTGGTTGCCGGCGGGAACCTGGATGCAGCAGCGGCGCGGTTGTTACACGTTGGACCCGCCCGAGGCCCGCGCCGCTTAAAGGTTCAACATGTGAAACCTATGTGGAAGCTGCTATTCCTCTGCCTGGGTATCGGGCCTAACGTACCAGCAACCTGCAACCGTCAAGCGAGTCGCGGGCTGATAACGACAGGAGGCAGACATGGTTCGATTCGAAGCACCGCTGCGGCGCATAGGCACCGCCTGTTTGGTAGCCGCCGCGGTTCTCGCGGCGCACCCCGCCGCCGCGAAAGAACGCTGGCGCGCATACACCTACAACGCAGTCTCCACGGTTACCTCGGTCAAAGGCTTGAAGGCCATGCTGGACGCGATCCAGGAAGCCACCCACGGCGAACTGGCCATCAGGCTGAATCTGGGCGGCACAATACCGATATCCGCCACCAACATTACCCAGGCCGTGGCCGACAACATCGTGCAGATGGGCGACGATGCGTTCTTCCTGGGCAGCGTACCGGTGGGCGGCGTGGTCCGGCTGCCGTTGTTCCTGCGTACCCGGGCCGAATTCGAGCAGGCCTGGAGCATCGAAGAAAAGTATCTGCGCCAGGACTACGCCAAGAAGAACGTCACGCTGCTGGGCCGCTATATTTTTCCGGAGAATGTGTTCTGGTCCAAGAACAAGCTGGCCTCGCTGTCCGATATTGCCGGCCAGAAGATCCGCGTGATCTCGCCCGAGCAGGCAGAGTTCATCAAGGCGCTGGGCGGCATACCGGTGACCCTGGGCACCTCGGAAGTTGCCGCGGCCCTGGACCGCGGCGTCATCGACGGGGTGCTGACCGCCAGTTCCGGCTACGGATATGTGTGGCGCGACCTGCTGTCGTACAGCTATCGCATGAACGTCAGCTACATCGATTCGTTGATTCTGGCAAATACCGACGCCTGGCAGGCGCTCAGCCCCGGGATCCGGAGCACGGTACAGGCGCTGGTCGACGAGCATACCCGCCTCATTACCGCCGCCATGGCCGAAGAAGACGACGACCTGACCCGCAAGCTGGCGGCCGGCGGCATGGTCATTACCGAGCCCAGCGCGGCCGACCTGGCCGAGGCCGAGCGGCGCATAGCGCCGTACTGGACCCAGTGGGGCCAGCAGCGCCCCTCGGTCGCGGCAGCCTTGCAGGAAGTGCGCGGCGCGGTGGGACGCTGAATGGCCATGCCGCAAAACGACGCGATGCATGCCGGGACGCCGATTTTTCAGGGCGCGCAAGGCCATCCGGCGCCAGCCGATGCGATAGTGGGTGAGCCCGATGCCGATGCGTTCAGCCCGCCAGAGGGCAGAGTGGCGCGATGGGGCCGCTGGATTGCGCAGGGATTGGCGGTGGGCCTGGTTGCAATGATGGGCATGGAAATGGTGGTGCGCTCGCTGTTCGGCTGGTCGATCCAGTTCAGCAACGAGTTGGGCGGCTATGCGCTGGTGGCCATCACATTCCTGTCGCTGGCTTCCGGGCAACTGTTGCATGCCTACCATCGTGTGCATTTCCTGGATAACCGCATGGGCCCTCCGGGACGTGCCCGGCTGCGGCTGCTATTCGACTTGCTGGCCATGGCGGTGACGCTGGTGTTGCTGGTGGAGCTGGCGCGGTTCGAATGGCTGAGCTGGCGATCCGGCGACGTGGCCTCTACCGCCCTGATGACGCCGCTCTGGTTGCCACGGCTTGCCATGCCGCTGGGCGTGCTGCTGCTGGCCTGGGCATTGTTGCGAATAGTCGTCGCCGATATACGGCGGCTGCGCGCCGTTACGCGTTGAACGCGCTGCGTCATTACCAACGGAGGGCGCCATGGGCGGCGAATACCAGATTATTTTCATATTTGTGTTGTTCATCGGCCTGCTGGCCACCGGTATGTCGGTGCCGTATGCCATCTTGCTGCCGGGAGTGTTGTACCTGTACCTGGAAGGCGGTATCGGCGCCCTGCACGGGCTGGGCATCACCACCTGGGGCAGCATGGACGCCTACACACTGACTGCCATTCCCCTGTTCGTGCTGATGGCCGAATTGCTGCAAGGCAGCGGCATAGGCATGCGCGTATACGGCGGCCTGTCGCGCCTGGTGCGGCGCATACCGGGTGGCCTGCTGCAGACCAACATCGCCGGATGCGCGGTCTTCGCCGCGGTCAGCGGGTCCAGCATCGCCACCGCCGCGTCGATCGGCCAGGTGGCGCTGCCGGAACTCAAGGCGCGCAAGTACGATGCCCGCCTGGCTACCGGATCGCTGGCCGCCGGGGGAACGCTGGGCATCCTGCTGCCGCCCTCGATCGCCATGATCGTCTACGCCACCTTCACCGAAACCTCGGTGGCCAAGCTGTTCATGGCAGGCGTGGTGCCGGGCATTGTGCTGACCCTGCTGTTCATGCTGTATGTGGCGGTAAAGGCCCTGGTCCACCCCGAGACCGCGCCGGCCGAGCGTGGCGAGCTGTCATGGCAGATGGTGCTGCGCTCGCTGGTGGACATCGTGCCGGTGCTGCTGCTGATCGTGGGCATCATGGGCGCCATCTACACCGGCGTGGCCACCCCCACTGAAGCCGCTGCCGCCGGCTGCCTATTCGCGCTGGTGATCGCCGCCTTGTTCGGCAAGCTGAGTTGGCGCGATCTGGCGGAATGCCTGAAACGTTCCACACTGATGGTCAGCAACATCCTGTTCATCACGTACGCCGCCTTCGTGTTCTCTTACGCGATGAGCTATGCGGGGGTGGGCGAGGCCATTACCGAGTTCATCGTCGATATGAACCTGAGCAAGGTCGGCTTCTTCATCGCCTTGCTGATCCTGTTCACCGCCCTGGGCGCCCTGGTGGAAAGCCTGGGCATGATCGTCATCACCGTGCCGCTGCTGTACCCGCTGCTGGCCACCTATGGTATCGATCCGGTCTGGTTCGGCATCGTGGTCGTGCTGTTCATCGAAATGGGCCAGATCACGCCTCCGATAGGCATCAACCTGTTCGTGATCCAGAGTATTTCACGCGGCAATCTGTCGGATGTGGTGATAGGCACGATTCCATTCCACTTGCTGATGTTCGTGCTGCTGCTGATGCTGGTGCTGTGGCCCGGCCTGGCATTGTGGCTGCCGAACCACATCTCGGGCAATTGAACCCTGCGCAGGAGCCGCCATGTTCGCATTACCGGAAAAACTTCAAGGCGAGGTGTACGCCCGCATCCCCGAACGCTACCTGGTGCGCGGCCGCACCAGCGATTGGGCGCGCACGCAGCTGCATGGCGCGCCGGCCCCGGTCTTCCTGGAAGGCCCGTCGTTCGACCGTGACGGCAATCTGTGGGTCGTGGATATTCCCTGGGGCCGCATTTTCCGCATCGACCAGCAGGGGAATGTCGAGCTGGCCGCCGAATACGATGGCGAACCCAATGGCTTGAAATTCCATCCCGACGGGCGGGCCTTTATCGCCGATTACAAGAACGGCATCATGGTCATGGACCCGCGCACCGGACGCGTCGAACCCTACCTGGACCGTGCGCGCCTGGAACGCTTCAAGGGCTGCAATGACCTGTTCTTTGCCGCCAACGGCGACTTGTACTTCACCGACCAGGGCCAGTCGGGGCAGCACGACCCCGGCGGCCGCCTGTACCGCCTGCGCCCATGCGGCCAGCTGGATGTCGTGCTGCAAGGCATTCCCAGCCCCAATGGACTGGTCATGAATCTGGACGAAACCGCGATCTACCTTGCCGTCACCCGCGACAACGCCATCTGGCGGGTACCGCTGATGGCCGATGGGTCCGCCACGAAAGTCGGGGTGTATATTCAGATGTCCGGGGGAGGAGGGCCCGATGGGATTGCACTGGACGCCGGCGGCGGCCTGGCCGTGTGCCATGTCGGCTTCGGCGCGGTCTGGATTTTCAGCCCTTGCGGCGAACCGCTATACCGCATCGATGCGCCCGAGGGCCTGTACACCACCAACTGCGCCTATGGCGGCCCCGATGGCCGCACGCTGCACATGATCGAATCTCGTACCGGCTGCATATTCACCGCCAGGCTGCCGGCAAGGGGCAAAACAATGTACTCGCACGCACCCGCTTGAAAAGGCGGCAACAGGGCAGTGCAGGCGGGCAGGGGACTACACCGCATGGATCTCGAGCACCTGGCTTTGGAGCAACCCGGGCGCGACGCACCCGAACGTACCGGCACGCAGAGCCTGGGGCGGGGAATCAAGCTCATGCGCATGATTGCGGCACGCCCGGATTTCGGCTGGCGCCTTTCCGATCTGGCGGCGGCGTGCAGGCAAGACAAGGGTACCGTGCACCGGATGCTGGCCTGCCTGGTCGAAGAACGCCTGGTCATGCAGCGTGCGGCCGACCGGCGCTACCTGCCGGGGCCCTTGATGTACGAATTGGGCCTGGCCATTCCGGCGCGCGCGCAGTTCCAGCGCCGTGCCGAATCAGTACTGCAATCGTTCGCGCGGCGCATGGGCGGCATTTCATTGCTGCTGCTGCGCAGCGGCAATGAATACGTATGCAGCGTCAGGGTAGGGGCCTTGCCGCTGGCCGGGTTGATGGTGCAGGCCGGAACTCGCCGCCCGCTGATCACATCGGTGGGCGGCATCGCCATCATCCAGACCCTGAACGCCGACGAGGCGCGCCAGGTGTTGTTGAACAATGTGGCCCAGGAAATCGCCGGCCACGGCACCATGCGCCTGCACGCGCTGCAGAAAATGCAGGAACGCTCGGACCATCACGGATGGGGAGTCAACCTGGGCGACGTGGTGCCGGGCGTGCATGCGTTTTCGGTGCCGGTACGCGACTCGCAGGGCGATGCTTTTGCCGCCGTCTGCCTGATGGGTACTGCCGAACTGTATGGCGAGCAACGGCTGCCCGAATTGCATGAAGCGTTGCAGGCGGTGGCCCTGGTGCTGTCGGCCGACGCACACAAGTTCAGCATATGAAATAGACTCAGGCATGCGCAGCGGCGGCGCGCGCCAGCTCGCTTAAGGTTATGGCGTGGCCATTCCAAGAGCAACGCCGTGAACATCCAATCCGCCATCAACCTGGAAGACATGCGGCGGCTGGCACGCCGCAAGCTGCCGCGCATTGCCTTCGACTTCATCGACGGCGGCGCCGACGGCGAGCGGTGCCTGCAGCGCAACCGCGAAGCCTTCGACCGGTATTGCCTGGTTCCGCGCTACTTGCGGGACGTGTCCGCCCGCGATCAGTCGGTGCAATTGTTCGGCCGCCGCTACGCCAGCCCGATCGGCATTTCGCCCACCGGCCTGGCCGCGCTGTTCCGGCCCGATGCCGACCTGATGCTTGCCGCGGCCGCACGCCAGGCCGACGTGCCGTTCCTGTTGTCCAGCGCCAGCAATGCGGCGTGGGAAGATGCCATCGCCATCGCGCCGGAACACGTATGGTTCCAGATGTATTGCACGCGTGATGAGCGCATCAACGACGATCTGGTCAGGCGCGCCCGCGAGGCCGGTGTCAGAGTGCTGGTGATCTCGGTGGATGTACCCGTCAATTCGAACCG
>DASPIV010000799.1:0-7885 GCA_035628955.1 Bordetella sp. | reverse complement strand
CGCTGCAACTGGCCCTGAGCACCGATGCGGGCTTGCTGTCGTTGACGGGCCAGGGACAATGGCAGCGCGGGCGCCTGCGCTTCCGGGGCGTGGCGGCGCCAGCCCCCGATGCCAGCGAGGCCGAGCGCGCCGCCCTGATTGGCTTGCTGAGCGCGCTGGGCCCGATGGCCGACGGCAAGAGCCAGTTCGGTACGCCGCCCTGACGTCCGGCCCCACCGTGAAATCAGGTATCGCGGGTCACGCGCAGGATTTCTTCCGGCGACGTCATGCCCGCATCGACCCAGCGCTGGCCGTCGTCGCGTAGCGTGCGCATGCCCGACACCAGCGCCTGGGCGCGCAAGCCTTGCTCGTCGCGGCCTTCATGGATCAGCCGGCGCGCGCCTTCGTCCACGGTGAATAGCTCATGGATGCCCGAGCGGCCGCTATAACCGGTATGGTTGCAGGCCGCACATCCCACCGGCCGGTACACCACCCTGCCATCGGGCAGCGTATCGGGCCTGCGGCATTGCTGGCATAGCCGCCGTACCAGGCGCTGCGCCAGCACACCCAGCAGCGACGATGCCAGCAGGAAGGGCTCGACACCCATGTCCACCAGGCGCGTCACGGCCGATGTGGAATCATTGGTATGCAGCGTGGCCAGCACCAGATGCCCCGTCAGCGACGCCTGTACCGCGATCTGCGCGGTTTCCAGGTCGCGGATCTCGCCGATCATGATCACGTCCGGGTCTTGCCGCAAGATTGCCCGCAGCGCCAAGCCGAACGTCATGTCGATCTTGGCGTTCACCTGGGTCTGGCTGATACCGGCCAGGTCGTATTCGATGGGGTCTTCCACCGTAAGAATGTTGGTGGTCGACGCATCCAGCCGCGATAAGGCAGCATACAAAGTAGTGGTCTTGCCGCTGCCGGTCGGGCCGGTAACCAGCACGATGCCATGCGGCTGCCGGATCAGGCCATCCAGCTGGCTCAGCACCAGCGGGCTCATGCCCAGCTTCTCGAGCTGCAGCCGCCCGGCTTCTTTGTCCAGCAGGCGCAGCACGGCGCGCTCGCCATGTCCGGTGGGCAGCGTCGACACCCGCACGTCGATGGGGCGGCCCCCGACCCGCAGGGCGATGCGGCCATCCTGCGGCAGGCGCTTCTCGGCGATGTCCAGGTTGGCCATGATCTTGATGCGCGATATCAGTGCCGAATGCAGCGCCTTGCGCGGGCTGACCACGTCACGCAGCACCCCATCGACGCGATAGCGCACCACTGAATGATGTTCGTACGGCTCGATGTGCATATCGCTGGCGCCGTCGCGCGCGGCCTGCGCGAACATGGCGTTGATCATGCGGATCACCGGGGCGTCGTCCTGCGTTTCGAGCAGGTCGGCCACTTCGGGAATGTCCTGCAGCAGGCGGTCCAGGTCGATCTCGTTTTCGGCCACCCCCATCACCGAAGCCGCGTCCGCGTTGTCGCTGTAGGCCGCATTGAGCAAGGTTTCCAGCGCGTCGTCCGAGACTTCGGTGACCGGCATCTCGCCATGGCAGCGCACGATCTCGCGCACGGCCCAGGCCGGTGTGCGCGTGCTGGTGGTCAACTGCGAAGCCCCGGGGCGCAGCAGCAATACCGCGCGCTGCGCGCGCGCCCAGCTGTAAGGCAAGGGATACGCGCTCACAGGTGCGTCACCAGCTCGGCGCGGTAGCCCAGTTCTTTGAGCAGGGCCAGGGCCGTATCGACCGTGGTCGCGTCGCGCGCCACGTCCGAGCGCACCACATAGCCCTGCCCGCCCGGGCCGACCTGCACATAGGCGCTCAGGCCGCTGATGCGCACCCGCTTGGCGATGCTGTCGGCCGATGCCTGGTCGGCCACCGCCGCGATCTGCAGGATGGTGGTGTCCTGGCGGGTTTCCGCATACAGGGCAGAGGGATCCGTGGCGATGCTGACCCCCAGCGGCAGATTGGCGCGTATCGGCAAGCTGGGATCCGAACCGCCCGGCGGCTGGGGCAACTGGCGCACCTGGTATGTCTGGACCGTGCGCGGCGGTTCGCGGCGCATGGTGCTGGCCGCCGCCTCGGGCCGCAGGTCGTAATCGGCGCTGCCCACCGCCTGCACGCTCGCCGGCGGCAGCAAGGGAGCCTGCAGGTCCGGCAGCAGCCAATGCTTGCCGGGCTGCGCCTGGCTCTGCGCGCGCCGCATGTAGTCGTAGCGGTTCAAGGTCACGTTTGCACTGTCGCGCGCATCGCGCACCACATACGGCCGCAGGAACACCATCAGGTTGCTCTTGGTGCGGCGTCGCGAGTCATAGCGGAACAGCGCGCCCAGCAACGGAATGGAGCTCAGGCCCGGCACGGCGTTGTTGGTGGTGCTGACGCTGTCTTCGAGCAGCCCTCCCAGCACGATGATCTGGCCGTCGTCGACCAGTACGCTGGTATCGATGGCGCGCTTGTTGGTGACCAGGCCGGTGGTTTCGCTGGAACTGGCCTCGTCGATGCTGCTGACTTCCTGGTAGATGTCCAGTTTTACCGCACCGCCCTCGGAAATCTGCGGCCGGATATTCAGCTTCAGCCCGATGTCTTCGCGCTCGATGGTCTGGAAAGGATTGTTGCTGCCCGCGCTGCCCGAGGTCACGTACTGGCCGGTGACGAACGGCACGGTCTTGCCCACCAGAATGCTGGCCGGTTCGTTATCCAGCGTCAGCAGGTTGGGCGTGGACAGGATATTGGCCTCGCCGGTGTTCTGCAAGGCACGCGCCAGTACGTTCAGGTTGATGACCTGGTTGCCCAGCACATCCACCGTGCCCTTGACCAGGCCCAGCGTCAGGCCGCGGCCCAGCGCGTCCAGCGTGGTGGCACCGGTGCCGGCGCTGCCGATACCGCTGCCGCCGAGATTGGTGCCTCCGATGAAACCGCTGCCGTCCAGGCTGCCGGCGCCGGTCATCCACTGGATCCCGAATTCGGCCGCCTTTTCCTGGCTGACCTCGACGATCAGGCTTTCCACCAGCACCTGGGCGCGGCGCTGGTCGAGTTGGTCGATCACTTCGCGCAGGCTGCGATACAGCGGCTCGGGCGCGGAAATGATCAGGGTATTGGTCGACGGGTCGGCCTGCACCGTGGCGCCGCCTCCGGAATACGCCACGGCTTCGCCCGCGCCGCCATCGTCGCGCTCGATCTGCTGCTGGTTGAACGACCCGCCACCCAACCCGCCCGAACTGCCTGCGGACATGCCGGTTTGCGTGCTGGCCGGGCGCGATGACGCGGCACGGCTGGTGGCGCGTCCGCTGGATGCCGCGCCCGGGCCGGGCAGCGCCGTACCGCCGGGTTCGCGGGCCGCGCTGTTCAGGGCCTGGCTGGTCAACAAGCCACCCAGCACTTCGGCCATGCGCGAGGCCTGGGCATTGCGCAGGTACACCACATGCAGGTTGCCGGGCCGCGACTGTTCGGAATCCAGCTTCTGGATCAAGTCGCGTGCCAGGCGGGTGCGGGCCGGACTGCCGGCACGTATCAGCACGCTGTTGGTACGCGGATCGGCCACCATGGCGATGCGCTGCGTCGCGTCGCCATTCTGCGCATCCAGCAGTTGCGTGGCCAGCGCGGCCAGGTCGCTCGCCACGCCATACTTCACCGGCACGACGTCGGTGTCGATCGCGCTGGGCACATCCACGCGGGCGATCACGCGGGCAATGCGCTCCAGGTTATCGGCGTAGTCGGTAACCACCAACGTGTTGTTGCCGGGATACGCATTGATGGGATTGTTGGGCGGCACCAGCGGACGAAGCACCGGCAACAGATTGGCGGCATTCTCGTACTTCAGCGCAAAGACCCGCGTCACGATCTCGCTGCCGCGCGCATCGCGGGCGAACTCGGCCATGGGCACCGGTGCCGGCGCCCCGGTGCGGCGCGGCGCTTCAGCCACCACCGCGCTGCCCTGCAGCTTGGCATCCGCCTCGGGCACCACGCGCGTCACGCCGTCGACGTCCACAATGGCGAAGCCCTGCATGCGCAAGGCCCCGGCCAGCATCGTCAGAGCCGTGTCGCGGTCGACCGGCCGTTCCGACACCAGCGTCATCTTTCCTTTCACCCGCGGGTCTACCAGGTAATTGCGCTGCGTGAACAACGACAAGGCGCGCAACACTGCAGGTATGTCCGTATCGACGAAATTCAGGCTGACCTGCTGCTCGGCGCTCTGCGCCTGCGCCTGCGCAGGCGGCAACGGCACTGCGGCATGGGCAATGGCAACCAGAACGGCCAAGGTGGTTTTTCTAAAGCGGCGCATGAGGTCTCGACAGCAAGAGCGGTGAAATTGCGGCCGAGTATACGGGGTACCACTGCAACACTATCGTCACAATCGGCGGTCAATGTGGCGGGCTGGAAACCCTGGAAATCAAGAACCCTTTCCGCATGCCTTCGTTCCGCTATGAAGCCACCGACCTGGTGGGAAAAATCGTCCATGGCACGCTTGACGCCGAAACCGAGCGCGGCGCGCGCAACCAGTTGCGCGCCCGCGGGCTGCTGCCGCTTTCGACCGCGCCGGCGGCATCGCGCAAGAGCGGCTCGGGCATGTTGCAGCGCCGGCTTTCCGATACCGAACTGGCCTGGCTGACGCGGCAACTGGCCAGCCTGCTGACCGCCCGCCTGCCGCTGGACGCGGCACTGAGCGCGACGCTGGAACAAGCCGAAAGCCGCCATGTGGCCGATGCTCTGACAGGCGTGCGCGATGAAGTGCGCGCCGGCTATCGCCTGGCTGACGCATTGGCAACGCGCCCGCGCGATTTTCCCGAGATCTATCGCGCGCTGGTGGCTGCCGGGGAAGAGTCGGGCGACCTGGCGCAAGTGATGGAGAAACTGGCGGGCTACATCGAAGAGCGCAATGCACTGCGCGGCAAGGTGATGACGGCGTTCATCTACCCCGCCGTGGTCGCGTGCGTATCGGTAGTGATCGTGGCGTTCTTGCTGGGCTATGTGGTGCCGCAGGTCATCACCGCGTTCGATCACGCCCACCAGCAGTTGCCGCTGCTGACCCGCATGATGCTGGGGCTGAGCGATTTCGTGCGCGTATGGGGCTGGGCCACGGCCGCCGGCGGCGTGGCCGCATTCGTGCTATGGCGCACCGCATTGCGTGCGCCGGCACGCCGTATGGCCTGGCATGCCCGCCTATTGCGCATGCCGGTGATCGGCCGTTTCGTGCTGGGGGTGGACACTGCGCGCTTCGCATCCACGCTGGCGATCCTGAGCAGCAGCGGTGTCAGCCTGCTGAGCGCCTTGAACGCGGCGCGCCGCACACTGGGCAATGACCGCCTGCGCGGCGCCGTGGACGACGCGGCCGAACGCGTACGCCAAGGCGCGCCCCTGGCGGCGGCGCTGGCGGCGCAGAAGGTGTTTCCCACCTTGTTGATCCACTTGATCGCCAGCGGCGAGCGAACCGGCCGCCTGCCCGAATTGCTGGAACGCGGCGCCCAGAACCTGTCGCGCGACCTCGAACGCCGCGCCATGGCCATGACCGCCTTGCTGGAACCGTTGCTGATCCTACTGATGGGCGGTTTTGTGCTGCTGATCGTACTGGCGGTGATGATGCCGATTCTGGAGATGAACCAGCTGGTGCGCTAGGCGCGTTCAGAACGCCGCGTAGCCGCCATTGGCGGCGATAGCCTCGCCAGTGATCATGCGCGACTCGTCGCTGGCCAGGAACAACGCGATATTGGCGATATCGGCCGGGTCGCCTTCGTGACACGGGTAGCGCGCGGCCACTTCGGGGCGCACCGGCTTGCCGGCATCCTGGTTGCGCAGAATGCGTTCGGTGCGTATACGGCCCGCGCAAATCGCATTGACACGCACACCTTGCGGCGCATATTCGGCGGCCAGGGCACGCGTCAATGCAATCACGGCTCCTTTGGCCGCGGTATAGGCATGCCCGGCGAAGGTTCCGCGCAAGCCGGCCCCCGACGACATATTCACCACCGTGCCACCGCCGGCCCGCACGATGGCCGGCACGACGTGGCGGCAGCACAGCATGGTCCCGTTCAGGTCCAGATGCAGCGTGCGATCCCACACGGCGAGGTCCACCCTGTCGACGGCCGTATCGGCCGCCAGCGATCCGCCCGCGCAGTTGAACAGCAGGTCGAGCCTGCCGAATTCGCCCACCGCCCGGCCCGCCGCTTGCCGGACGCTGTCGTCATCAGTCACGTCCGCCGTCAGCGCGACCGCCTGCCCACCCGCTGCCGTGATCCGGCTGGCAAGCTGCTCGATGACATCGGCACGGCGGTCCAGCAGCGCCACCGCGGCACCCTCGCGTGCAAAGCGCAAGGCGGCGGCGCTGCCGATGCCGCCTGCCGCTCCGGTGATCAACGCCGCGCGCCCCGCCAGCCTGCCGGCGGGCGGGCCTGGGTCGATATCAGCGTGCATGGAAACTCCGTTCGAACGGCATACCGCGCCTTAGCGCCGCGCCTGAGGCGCGGCCGGCGGATACCGGTGTGCCCACGGCGCCGCGTGTTCGAGTTCCGCGGCCAGTCTCAGCACCAGGTCATCACGGCCCAGGGCGCCGATCAGTTGCACGCCTATGGGCAAGCCTTGCGCATCGGTATACAAAGGCAAGCTGGCGGCCGGTTGCCCCGAAGCATTGATGACCGCCAGGAACGTCGTATAGCCAGCGGCCTTCTGCCGGAACGACACGAAATCGCCCGCCATGCTCATTTCACCCAACGCCACCGGCGGGCGCGTCAAAGTGGGGGAAAGTATCAGGTCATAGCCCTTCATGGCGCCCGCCATGCTGCGCCCCACCGCATGCAACGTCTGGATCATGCTTGCATAGTCGGTTGCGGTAATCTGGCGCGCCAGTCGATAGCCATCCAGAATGGCCGGTTCCAGATCGCCCTCGCGCAAGCCGCGCTGCAGGCCGGCCAGCCGGGCGTCCACCGCCAGCGCGATATGCGTGCACAGAATGCCGATGTGGGCCCGCACAAAGGCCTGGTAGTCCAGCGCCGGCGCCGGCATCGGCGCAGTGGCGTGGCCCAGTTGCCGGCACAGCGCTTCGGCATGCGCCAGCGCCGCCGTGCACGCCGGATCGATCTCGATGCCCTCCCAGGCCTGTTGCCATACCCCCACGCGCAGCGGCCGATCGAACGGCTGCGCCAGGGCAGCCAGGTAACCGCCGGCAGGAGCCGCCGGCGCCGCATAAGGTGCGCCCGGTTCCATTGCACCGATGGCATCGAGCGCCGCGGCCGTATCGCGCACGCTGCGGCTCAGCACGCCGTCGCCGGCCATGCCGCCCCAGGCCTCGCCACGCGCCGGCCCCAGCGGCACCAGGCCGCGACTGGGCTTCAGGCCGAATACACCGCAACATGACGCCGGAATCCGTATCGACCCGCCGCCATCGCTGCCGTGCGCCAGCGGCACCACGCCGGTAGCCACCGCCACCGCCGCGCCGCCGCTGGAGCCGCCGGCCGAACGGTCCGTTGCCCACGGATTGCGGGTCGGCCCGCCATTGATCGTGGCTTCGGTGGTGGGGGCCATGCATAATGCCGGCACCGTGGTGCGGGCGAACGGCATCAGGCCCGCGGCGTCGAAGCGTTCGACCAGTGTGGCATTGGTGGAAAAACGCGTGTCCTTGCAAAGCGCCAGGCCAATGCTGGACGGCAGGCGGTTGCATGCCAGGCCCGAATCTTTCAGCAGGAACGGCACGCCGCCGAACACGCCGATGGGTTTGTGGGCGGCGGCACGTTCGAGCGCCGCGTCGTAGTCGGGATAGCACAGCGCATTCAGGGGTTCGGCGCGCTGGCGGGCCAGTTCGATGGCGCATTGCATCAGCGCGTGCGTATCGGTGGCGCCCTGGCGCAACTGCGCGGCCAGCGCCAGGCCGTCGTGCCGCAGATACTCGTCGGTGTTCATGGCTGAGATCGCATGCGTCGGTTGGT
>DASPIV010000798.1:0-5206 GCA_035628955.1 Bordetella sp. | reverse complement strand
GCCAAGCTGGCGACCCTGCCCCCCGCCATGCACACCGCCGCCGCCCGCACCCTGGCTGAGTCGCGCCTGGCCTGGCTGCGCGCATTCCGCGCCACCTTCGTGCAAGAGTGGAGCGCAACGCAATCGGCGGGGCCGGCAGATACCTGACGCTCGCAGGGTGCAGAGCTCCGCACGGTTGCAGGGTCAGCCCTGGAACAGCAGGTCGGCGCCGATGTCTGCCATTTGGCAAACGCCGCATAACTGCATGGTGCGTTGCAGTTCGTCGCCCAGGATGGCCAGGGCGCGCTCGGCGCCGGGCTGGCCCGCGGCGACCGCCCCCCATAGCGTGGCGCGGCCCACCAGCACGGCCTGCGCGCCCAGCGCGCGCGCCTTGAGCATATCGGCGCCACGGCGCACGCCGCCATCCACCAGCACCGGTACGCGCCCGCGCACCGCCCGGACCACGCCGGGCAAGGCATCCAGCGTGGCGGCGGCACTGTCCAGCTGGCGCCCGCCATGGTTGGATACCACCACGGCATCGCAACCCAGCGCCGCCAGGCGTTCGGCGTCGTCGGGGCGCAGGATGCCTTTGACGATCAGCTTGCGCGGCCACGCATCGCGTATGGCCTGCAGGCGGGCCCAGTCGAACGATGGGTCGTAGCTGCGACCTACGGATGAGGCCAGCCGGGTCGCGCTGGCGGCCGGGGCCTCCAGGCCCTTCAGGTTTTCCATGACAGGCAGGCCGCGGCGCAGCACCCCCATCGCCCAGGCCGGCCGGCTGGCGAAATCCAGCAGGTTGCGCGCCGTGTAGCGAAACGGAAACGACAAATGATTGCGGGCGTCGCGCTCGCGCTTGCCACCCACGGGCAAGTCCACGGTGATCATCAGCGCTTCGTACTCGGCGGCGCGGGCGCGCGCGATCAGCGCATCCAGCAATTCTCGGTTGCGCAGGATGTAAGCCTGGAACCACAAGCGGCCCGGCGCGGCATCGGCGATCTGCTCGATCGATGCGGTGGCCGACGTGGATAAGGTATACGGCACGCCCGCCGCCACGGCGGCGCGCGCGATGGCGATATCGCCGCCCGGGCGGCCGTAGCCCACGGCGCCGGTCGGCGCCACGGCCAAGGGCAAGGCGGCCGGGCCGCCCAGCACCTCGGCCTGCGTCTGCACTTGCGATACATTCACCAGCGCGTGCGGCGCCAGGCGCAGCCGGGCAAAAGCCGCGCAATTGGCCGTCAGCGCCAGTTCGTCTTCGGCGCCGCCGTCGAAGAAATCGAAGATGGCGCGCGGCAGGCGGCGGCGCGCCGCACGGCGCAGGTCTTCAATACTCTGGGCACGATCGGCTACGGTCATTGGTCGGCCTATTGCGCCGAAATGCCCGCCGCCTTGATCACGGCGGCCCAGCGTTTCTGGTCTTGCACGAGGAAATCACGAAACTGCTGCGGCGTATCGCCGATGGGCACGGCCCCCAGGTCTTTCATGCGCGCTTGGATCTGCGGCTGCTGCAACGCATGCACCATGGCCTGGTTCAGCTTCTGCACCACCGCGCCAGGCACACCGGCCGGAGCCAGCAAGCCCACCCAGGGCGCCGTGTCCTGGAAGTCGGGAAACCCGATATCGGACATGGCCGGCACGCCGGGAAAATCGGCGCTGGCCGCGGGGCTGCCCAAGGCCAGCACGCGCACGCGCTTGGCCTGCACGTTCTCGGCCACCCCGATGATGGGATAGAACATGAACGACACCCGTCCGGCCATGACTTCGGTCAGCGCCGGGCCGTTGCCGCGAAACGGCACGTGCAGCATTTTCAGGTCGGCCATGGTGCCCATCATGGCCGCCGCCAAATGGGCCGAGCCGCCATTGCCGGCCGAGCCATAGCTGATGCTGTCGGGCTTGGCGCGGGCCTGCTCGATCAATTGCTTCATCGAGCGGATGGGCGAATCGTAGGCCGTGACCGCCACCATGGGCAGCGATGCCGCATTGGAAATCGGCGCGAAATTCTTCAAGGGGTCGTACCCGGCCTTCTCGCCCAGTAGCAGCCAATTGACGTTGTGCGACAACGACGCAAACAGCACCGTATAGCCATCGGGCGGGGCGCTTGCGACTTCGCGCGTGGCAATCAGCGAATTGGCGCCGGTCTTGTTCTCGACCACCACCGACTGGCCCAGCGTATGGCTCATGTCCTGCGCCAGCAGGCGCGCAATGACATCGGTGGGGCCACCGGCGGCAAAGCCGACGATCATGCGCACCGGCTGGGCGGGGTAGCTGTCGGCAGCCAGCGTAGCGGCGGGCATTGCCGCTGTAGCGAAAAAGGCGGCACAAGCCGCCTGAATGACGAGTCTTCTCATGTCTCTCTCCTTATCGGTTGTTGCTCTAAGGCAGGTGCTACTTGGTAAAGGCGTGCGTTGTGGTGGGATACGGCATGGAAGGTGTCTGGCACCCTGCGGAGCCAGGCACCTGATGTCGCACCCGATGCGGTTGCTCACGCATCCGCATGGCCGCATGCGGCGATCGAATGCTCCAGTACGCCCACGCGGGACACTTCCATGCGCAGGCGGTCGCCCGGCTGCAGATAGCGGGGCGGATCGCGGAAGGCGCCGATGCCGGCCGGCGTGCCGGTGGCCAGCACGTCGCCCGGTTCCAGAGTCATGAAGCGCGACACATAGGCGATCAGCACGGCCACCGGAAACAGCATGTCGGCAGTGCTGGCGTCCTGCATCAGTTCGCCGTTCAGCCAACTGCGCACAGTCAGCGCCTGCGGGTCGCCCACTTCGTCGGCGGTGGCCAGCCAGGGGCCCATGGGCGCGAAGCTGTCCATGCTTTTGGCGAAAGTGGTCTGGGCAGGCGACACATCGAACTGGAATTCGCGCGCGCTGACGTCATCCAGCACGGTGTAGCCGGCCACGCAGGCCAGTGCATCGGCCTGGGCAACGGCACGCGCGGGGCGGCCGATCACCACCGCCAGTTCGGCTTCGAAATCCAGTTTGGCCACGCCGGCCGGCCGCGGCACGGCCTGCCCGGGTGCGCAAACGCTGGACGGCAATTTACTGACGATGCGGGGCTGCTCGAACGGATCGACACCGGTTTCCTTGGCGTGGTCGGCGTAATTGCGCCCCACCGCCACGATCTTGCCCGGGCGGGGTACGGGCGCCAGCAGTTCGATATCGGCCAGCCGCGGCCCACCGGCGGCGGCGCCGCGCCCGTCCAAGTGGCGCCGCAGGGCGGCCAGCGCCGGCGGGCCACCCTGCAGCAGCCGCAGCATGCCGTGCGTGGCCGGCAGCAAGCCCGCTTGCAGCAAGCAGGCCTGCGCGGCCGGGTCGGGATTCACGCCAGCCAGCCAGTCAGCCAGGTCGAGCACGCGGTCCTGGTGCACGGCCCCCACGGACGGACGGCCTCCATCGGTGCGATAACTGACCAGTTTCATGGCGCCGCCTCGCCGAAGTAGCGGTCGGCCATTACCTGGCAACGCTTGATCAGGCGATGTTCGTGCGGCGCATAGTCGGCCACCGCATTGTGGATGGTGCCCATGTTGTCCCACATCAGCACGTCGCCCGCGCTCCATCGATGCCGGTACCGAAACTTGTCCTGCAACTGGTGCTGGAACAGGAACTCCAGCGTGCGGTCGCTTTCGTTGGGCGGCAACTCGTTGATGCGCACGGAATAGCCGGGGTTGGCGTACAGCACCTTGCGCCCGGTGATGGGGTGCGTCAGGAAGATCGGATGCGACACCGGCGGCTTGGCACGGCGCTGCGCCTCTGTCAGGGGCGGGCGCGTGCTGCCCTTTTCCTGGCGCATGCGTTCCCAGAACTTGTTGAAATCGTGCAGCACCGTCATGCCGTCAAGATTCTGCTTCAGCTCATGGGGCAGTTCGTCGTAGGCCGCGTGCATATTGCAGAACTCGGTGCAGCCCAGCGGTTCGCCGTCGCGCATCGGGATCTTGATGCCATACAGGATATTGGTAAACGCAATCATGCGGCTGTACGACATGTCGGTATGCCAATCCTGCCCGGCATCGGCCAGGCCCACCGGCCTGCCCCCGTCGACCATGTTCGACAGGATCATGACCTCGGGCAGGCCGGGTTCCTGGTAGTTGTTGGCCACGTTGACCTCCAGCGTGCCGAACTGCTGCGCGTAGGCCTTCAACTGGGCCGGGGCCAGTTCCTGGCGCGGAAAACTCAATACGCCATAGCGGCCCAGCAGTTGTTCGACCTGCCTGAAGGTATCCGGTGCCATGGGCTGCGCCAGGTCCAGGCCTTCCACCCGCGCGCCCAGGCTGTATCCGCTTTCGACAACGTTCATCATTGCTCTCTCTCCGTATAGAACTGGCCGATGCCGCTACCAGGCGGCATCCAGCAAGGCTTGAAGTTCGGCCGCCCCGCCCACCCGCCGCGGGTTGCAGGCCAGGCCGCGTTCATGCAGCGTGCGCCGCGCCACCTGCGGCAGCAGCTCGCGCGCGATGCCCAAATCGCGCAGCCGCTGCGGCACACCCAGCCCGGCCTGCAGCGCGGCCACCTGTTCGATGGCGGCCTCGGGCTGCGTGCCGGCCGACCAGGCCGCCGCCAACGCGCCTAGCGGCTCGCGCGCGGCGGGCAGGTTGTAGCGCAGCGCATGCGGCAAGATCACCGCATTCAGCGCGCCATGGGCTGCCGCGGTGGTGGCACCCAGCACATGGCACAAGGCGTGGTGCAGGCAACTGCGCGCCGAAGCCAGCACCATGCCGGCCATGTGCGCGGCCAACAGCAGTTCGCCGCGGGCGTCCACATCGGCCGCATCGGCGGCCACGCGCCGCAACGCGGCACGCAAGCGCTGCGCGCCGTCCAGGGCAAGCGCGCTGGCGATAGGCGAACCGTGGGTGGAATACAGGCCCTCGATGCAATGGGCCAGTGCGTTCATGCCGGTCTCGAGCATTACCGGTGCCGGCATGGCGGCGTTCAATTGCGGGTCGAGCAGCACCACGCGACTGGCCAGTTGCGCATCCCAGAACATCAGTTTTTCGCCCGCCTCGGTGCGGATGCCGAACGACGGCGTGACCTCGGCGCCGGACGCCGTCAGCGGCACGGCCACGATAGGCAGTTTGGCGCGCAGCAGCGGCGGCATGTACACCGTGGCGGGCGGGGTGAAGCGCGTGGCGTGCGAGGCCAGTTCGCCGCCCTCGGCCGCCAGCAAGGCGGCTGCCTTGGCGGTGTCGGCCACGCTGCCGCCGCCGAAAGCCACCAGGCAATCGGCATCA
>DASPIV010000797.1:0-14763 GCA_035628955.1 Bordetella sp. | reverse complement strand
GGCGTCCGCCTTCAACATTGCGGCCTTCAACCTGGGCAATGCGGCCGGCGCCTGGCTGGGCGGCCTGACCATCGACCACGGCCCGGGCTTGGCCGCCACCCCGCTGGTTGCGGCGGCGGTCACCGCCAGCGGCCTGGTGGTTGCCCTGTATAGCTGGAGACTGGACCGCCAGTCACGCGCCCTGGCGGCGGCATGAGCAATGCATCGGTGTCTGGCACCGGGTCGGGCATCGCCTCGAACTCAGTGCCGCCGATATGCAGACGCTGGCAGGCGTGGCCCGCCCCGATGGCCGCCTGGTATCGCCCGACGGCCTCGCGCCGCATTGGGACTGAGCGCCAGGCTTCGGCAAGCCATGGCGCAGATGGAGTATCGTTGACCGCTATCGTCCTTTCGGAGCGCGAAGTGAACCTGAAGCTGAATGGCAAAGTGACCGTCGTAACGGGCGGCAGCAAGGGCATCGGACTGGCGGTGGCAAATGCCTTTGCCGCCGAAGGCGCGTATGTGGCCATCATTGCGCGCAACCCGCAAGGGCTGGAACAGGCTCGCACGCAGTTGCAGGCCAGCGGCCACAACGTGGCGGTGTTCTCGGCCGACCTGTCCGACCCGCAAGCCGCTGCCCACGCCATCGAGCGCATCGAAACGGAAATCGGCCCCATCGATATCCTGGTCAACAGCGCCGGCGCCGCCCGCCGCCACGAGCCCGAAGACCTGGATGCCGCCAAGTGGCGCGCCGCCATGGACGCCAAGTTTTTTCCCTATATCCATGTGCAAGACGCCGTGCTGACCCGCATGCGCGCCCGGGCGGCCACGCGGCCGGCAGGCGCCGCCAACGGCATCGTGGTCAACATCATCGGCAATGGCGGCAAGCATCCCACCAGTACCCACCTGGCGGGCGGCTCGGCCAATGCCGCGCTGATGCTGTCCACGGTGGGCCTGGCGGCCCACTACGCCAAGTACGGCATACGGATCAATGCCATCAATCCCGGGCCCACGTTTACGCAACGCGTGGAACAAGTGCTGGACCTGGACGCCGAACGCCGTAGCATCACGCGCGAACAAGCCCTGGCGGAAAGCCAGGCCCGCATTCCCATGGGACGCTACGGCAAGGCCGAAGAAGTGGCCGACGTGGCACTGTTCCTGGCCAGCGCCCGCGCCTCGTATGTGGTGGGAGCAATCATTCCGATGGACGGCGGGTCTTCGGCGGTAATCTGACCAGGGGTTCGGCCTTGGCTAGCGCTTGAGCTGCGATACGTCGCGCACCGCGCCGCGGTCGGCCGAGGTGGCCAGGGCAGCATAGGCCAGCAAGGCCTGCGACACGACGCGCTGGCGATCCACCGGCTTCCAGGCCTGCTCGCCGCGCGCATCCATGGCGGCACGCCGCTTGGCCAGCTCGTCGTCGCTGACGGCCAGGTTGATCTTGCGGTTGGGAATGTCGATCTCGATGGTGTCGCCATCTTCGACCAGGCCCACGTTGCCGCCCTCGGCCGCTTCCGGCGAAGCATGGCCGATCACCAGGCCCGACGACCCGCCCGAGAAACGCCCGTCGGTGAACAACGCGCAAGTCTTGCCCAGGCCCTTGGATTTCAGGTACGACGTGGGATACAGCATTTCCTGCATGCCTGGGCCGCCCTTCGGGCCTTCGTAGCGGATCACCACCACGTCGCCGGCCACGATCTTGTCGCCCAGGATGCCCTCAACGGCATCGTCCTGGCTTTCGAACACGCGCGCGCGACCGGTAAAGACCCATTGCGATTCGTCCACGCCCGCCGTTTTCACGATGCAGCCCTTGGGCGCCAGATTGCCGTACAGCACCGCCAGGCCACCGTCTTTGGAATAGGCGTGCTCTTTGCTGCGTATGCAGCCGCCCTGCCTGTCGATGTCCAGCGTAAGGAAGGTAGCGTCCTGGCTGAAGGCCACGGTGGTAGGAATGCCGCCGGGCGCCGCGCGGAAAAACTTCTGCGCGTCTTCGCCCGCACCGCCGTTGATGTCCCACTGCTTGATTGCGGCGCCCAGCGTGCCGCTGTGCACGTTGCCGCAGCTCAGGTCCAGCAGGTCGGCGCGCGCCAGTTCACCCAGAATGCCCAGGATACCGCCCGCGCGGTGCACGTCTTCGATATGGTACTTGTCGGTGGCGGGCGCGGCCTTGCACAGGCAGGGCACCCCGCGCGAGATGCGGTCGATGTCGGACATGGTGAAATCCACACCCGCTTCCTGCGCCGCGGCCAGCAGGTGCAGCACGGTATTGGTGGACCCGCCCATGGCCACGTCGAGCGTCATGGCGTTCTGGAACGCGCTCTTGGTGGCGATGTTGCGCGGCAGCACCGACTCGTCGTCTTGTTCGTAATAGCGGCGGCACAGGTCGACGACCAGGCGGCCGGCCTGCTCGAACAAGCCCTTGCGCCAGGCGTGCGTGGCCACGATGGTGCCGTTGCCCGGCAGCGCCAGGCCGATGGCCTCGGTAAGGCAGTTCATGGAATTGGCCGTGAACATGCCCGAGCAAGAGCCGCAGGTGGGACAG
This sequence comes from Bordetella sp., assembly GCA_035628955.1. GTDB lineage: Bacteria > Pseudomonadota > Gammaproteobacteria > Burkholderiales > Burkholderiaceae_B > Bordetella_A. The sequence continues at coordinate 12,245 of DASPIV010000797.1, read as the reverse complement.
GCACTGCGCTCGAATTGCTCGGCCTCGGCGTCGGTGACGTTGGGATCGGCGGCCTTGATCATGGCATCGATCAGGTCGATCTTGGCAATGACCTTGCCGTCGGTGGGCGACTTGATCTTGCCGGCTTCCATGGGGCCGCCCGACACGAATACCACGGGGATGTTCAGCCGCATCGCGGCCATCAGCATGCCCGGGGTGATCTTGTCACAGTTCGAGATGCAGACCATGGCGTCGGCGCAATGCGCATTGACCATGTATTCGACCGAGTCGGCGATCAGTTCGCGCGACGGCAGCGAATACAGCATGCCGCCATGGCCCATGGCGATGCCATCGTCGACGGCGATGGTGTTGAATTCTTTGGCAACGCCGCCGGCAGCTTCGATTTCACGGGCCACCAGGGCGCCCAGGTCGCGCAGGTGCACGTGGCCCGGCACGAACTGCGTGAACGAGTTGACCACCGCGATGATCGGCTTGCCGAAATCGCCGTCCTGCATGCCGGTGGCGCGCCACAGGGCGCGGGCACCGGCCATGTTGCGGCCGTGGGTGGACGTGCGGGAACGGTAATGCGGCATGGTCTTTCTCGGACGGGTAGGGTTCGCAAAGTGCTAAATAATACGCCTGATTGCCGGGGGTCGCCCCGGGCCGGCCAGCCGGGTCAGGCCGGGGCGCCGCCCAGGGCAAGCAAGGCCGCATGCAGTTGGCCCAGCCCGCGGTGCAGTGGCTTGTCGTTGCGCAGCACCACCGCCAGGCTGCGCGACAGGCGCGGGGCCAACGGCAGGACGCGCAAACCGTACCGGCCGCGACCGGTCGGCACCGCCATGGCCGGCAAGATGGCGCAGCCCAGGCCAGCCGCCACGATTTCTTTCATGGCCTCGGTGCTGCCCAGCTCCATGGTGGGCCGGGCGCGCAACCCGGCCGCCTCGAACCATTGGTCGACCCGTTCCCGGGTACGCGCCCCCGGCTCGAACAGCACCAGGGGCCGCTCGGCCAACGCCTGCGGGGTTATCTGTGCCGGCAGCTTGCCGCTGGCGGGGAAGATGGCCACGAACTCATCGTCGAGCACCGGGCTCACCTGGAACATGCGGCCGGGGGCGGGCAGGGTGACCAGACCGATATCCAGGGTATTGGCCTCGATGCCGCGCAGCACGTCGGCGGTGTTGCCGGTGCTGGCCACGATTTCCAGGGCGGGAAAGCGCCGCCGCAGATCGGCCAGCAAGGGAGGCAGCAGATAAGTGCAGGCGGTGGCGCCCGTGCCCAGGCGCACCCGGCCGACCACCTGCGCCGTATGCACCTGCATGCTGCGTTCGGCCTGTTCGACCGCGGCATCGATGGCCTGGATGTGGGCCAGCAGGTCGGCCCCGGCAGCGGTTGCGGTGACCCGGCGTCCCACCCGTTCGGCCAGGCGCAGGCCATAGCGGCGTTCCAGTTGGCGCACCTGAAGGCTGACCGCCGGCTGGGTCAGCCCGTGCTTGTCGGCCGCGGCCGAGAAGCTGCCCAGTTCGATCACGTCCAGGAAGATGCGCAAGTGGTCCAGATTGAGGCCGCGCATGAAGTCGCCTTTGCCAAAGAATTTCTTATGCTTTGCATAATAAACCAAAGCTTTATTAATGCAGGACCTCGGTGCACACTGCGGATAATGGTGGCCCTACCGGCCCTTACCGTACTTGTTGCCTTCCACTGCCCGGCCGCCCATCCATGCCTGCCTCCACTTCCGCTTCATTGACCGTGCGCGACAGCACCGTCGCCGATATGCCCGCCATCCAGGCCATCTACGCCCACCACGTGCTGCATGGCACCGCCTCGTTCGAACTCGAACCGCCGACACTCGATGACATGCGATCGCGGCGCGAAGCCGTACTGGCCCAGCACATGCCCTATTTGGTGGCCGAATTGAATGGCGAGCTGGTCGGCTATGCCTATTGCACGCCTTACCGGCCGCGGCCGGCCTATCGGCATACTGTGGAAGACTCGGTATATGTGAAGCCGGGCAAGGCCGGCCATGGCATCGGCGGCCGCCTGTTGGCGGCACTGGTCGAACGCTGCACCGCCGGGGGCTGGCGGCAAATGCTGGCCGTGGTGGGCGATAGCCGCAACGCGGCCTCGCTGGCCCTGCATGCCAGCCAGGGGTTCCACCCCGCCGGCACACTGCGCTCGGTAGGCCACAAATTTGGCCAATGGCGCGACACCGTGCTGATGCAGCGCGCCCTGGGCGACGGCGACCACAGCGCACCCACCGAAGGCCGCGGCTGAGATCCCGCGTGCCTGCCATCATCCCCGCGCGCGCAGTCGTCTGCCTGGGCATCACCCAGCTCGTGAGCTGGGGCGTGTCGTTCTACCTGATCAGCAATTTCGGCCCCGCCATGCAGGCCGAACTGGGCTGGAGCGCGGCGCAGATCTATGGCGGTTTCTCGCTGGCCATCGTGGTGATGGCCGTGGCTTCGCCCATGGCGGGCCGCGCCATCGACCAATGGGGCGGCCAGCGCGTCATGCCGGCCGGATCGGTACTGGTGGCGCTGGGCTGCGCGCTGCTGGCGGCCGCGCACGCAACCGTGCCGTACTACGCGGCCTGGGTAGTGCTGGGCGTCGGTATGCGGCTGACGCTGTACGACGCGGCCTTCGCCACACTGGCCCGCATCGGCGGCCCGCAGGCGCGGCGCGCCATGTCGCAGATCACTTTGTTCGGCGGGCTGGCGTCGACCGTGATGTGGCCGGTGGGCCAGTTGCTGGCGCAGTGGCTGGGCTGGCGCGGCGCGGTACTGGCGTATGCCGTGCTGTCGTTGCTGACCCTGCCCCTGTACCTGGCTTTGCCGCGCGGGCGCTATGGCGCAAGCACGGAACACAGCACCGAACGCCCCGGCCTGGCCCGCACACCGGCCGACCAGCGGCTGGCGCAAGGCCTGTACGCGCTGATTGCCATGCTGACCAATTTCCTGACCGCCGCCAATGCCACGCATCTGATCGCCATGCTGACCGGCCTGGGCCTGGCTGCGGCGGCGGCGGTAGGTATCTCGGCCTTGTGGGGCATCGGCCAGGTCAGCGCGCGCTTGCTTGAACTGCTGTTCGGCGCACGGTTGCATCCGCTGATGCTGAACCTGGTCACCACCGCGGTGATGCCGCTGTGTTTCCTGGCCGGCACGCTGGCCGGCCATCCCGTCGCGGCCGCGCTGTATGCCTGCCTGTACGGCGCCTGCAACGGCCTGCTGACCATCACGCGCGGCACCCTGCCGCTGACCTTGTTCGACTACCGGGTGTACGGCGCGCTGGTGGGCCGGCTGCTGGTGCCGGGCTTTCTGCTGACGGCGGCGGCGCCGGTGGCATACGCGGAACTGATCGCCTGGCAGGGGCCGCGCGCGGCGATGGCGGCGTCGATGATATTGGCGGGAATCATTCTGGCGGCCTCGACATGGCTGTACCTGCGCTTCAGGCAGGCGCCGCCGCCAAGTGCCTGAAAAGCGCTAGGCTTGCCAGCGCTGCCAACCCGCCCTGCGCAGCTCGCAGGCCGGGCATTTGCCGCAGCCATATCCCCAGCCATGCCGCGCTCCGCGTTCGCCCAGGTAGCAGGTATGGCTATGCTCGACCACAATATCGACCAGTTCCTGGCCGCCCAGTTGCTGCGCCAGGGCCCAGGTGTCGGCCTTGTCTATCCACATCAGCGGCGTTTCGATGGTGACGCGCGCGCCCAGCCCCAAGCCCAGCGCCACCTGCTGGGCCTTGATGGTGTCGTCGCGGCAATCGGGGTAGCCCGAGAAATCGGTTTCGCACATGCCGCCCACCAACACGTCGAGCTGGCGACGGTAGCCCAGGGCGGCCGCCAGGGTCAGGAACAGCAGGTTGCGGCCCGGCACGAAGGTATTGGGCAGGCCGTTGGCCTGCATCTCGATGGCGCGATCGCTGGTCATGGCGGTGTCGCCCACCTGGCCCAGCACGCGCAGGTCGAGCAGATGGTCTTCGCCCAGCCGCGAGGCCCAATCCGGAAAACGGGCGCGCAGTTCGCGCAGCACGTTCAGGCGCGCGTCCAGTTCGATGCGATGGCGCTGGCCGTAGTCGAATGCCACGGTCTCGACATGGGCATACCGATCGAGCGCCCAGGCCAGGCAAGTGGTGGAATCCTGGCCGCCGGAAAACAAGACCAGCGCGCGGCGGGAATGATTCTGCATAGAGACTCTCAAAGCAGGAAAACAGGCAAGTCGCCATGGCGAAACTGTACCGCAAGGCCGGCCGTAAGAATGCCTGCGTAAAATGGCCCGCGTCGCTGTATTCGCTGTTTTCCGTATCGCCCACCCCCATTCCAACACCTCGTCCGACGGATTCCTTACCCGATGAAAGCCATCCGCCCGCAGTCCGCTACTGCCGAACCCTTGCGTCACGACATCCGGCTGCTGGGCCGGCTACTGGGAGAAGTCATCCAGGCCTGCGAAGGCGAACGGGTATACGACACCATTGAAACGCTGCGCCGCACCGCGGTGCGCTTTCGGCGCGAAGGCAAGGAAGCCGACGGCAAGCTGCTGGAACAGCGCGTCAAGCGCCTGCGCGACAACGATCCGAATTCGGTGGCGCGCGCATTCAGCTACTTCCTGCACTTGTCGAACATCGCCGAAGACCGCGACCAGAACCGCGCCCAGCGCATGCGTGCCCTGGCCGACGACACGCCGGCGCGTGGCAGTCTGCGCGAAGCGGTTGCGCTGCTCAAGGATCAGGGCGTGGGCACGGCCCGCATCCGCCGCCTGCTGGCCGAGGCGCGCGTCGTGCCGGTGCTGACCGCGCATCCGACCGAAGTACAGCGCAAGAGCACGCTGGACGTGCACCGCGAAATCGCCACCGTGCTGCTGCAGCGCGAAGGCCCGCTGACTGCCGAGGAAATCGCCGATCTCGACCTGGCCCTGCTGGGCCGCGTCGCCACGCTGTGGCAGACGCGCATGCTGCGCTACACCCGCCTGACGGTAGCCGACGAAATCGAGAACGCGCTGTCTTACTACCGCAGCACGTTTCTCAACGTCATCCCGCGGGTCTACGGCGAATTGTCGCGCCTGCTGGGGCGCGATTCGGCCAAGCCGTTCGCCGCGCCGCCCGCGCCGCTGGAGCCCTTCCTGCGCATGGGCAGCTGGATCGGCGGCGACCGCGACGGCAACCCCAATGTCGATGCCGGTACGCTCGAATTCGCCCTGCTGCGCCAGGCCACGGTGCTGTTCGAGCATTACCTGCAGGAAGTGCATGCCCTGGGTGCCGAACTGTCGATCACCACACTGCTGATCGACGCCGATCCGGCGCTGCACGCATTGGCCGATACGGGCGGCGACGACTCGCCGCATCGGCGCGACGAGCCCTACCGCCGCGCGCTGGTCGGCATTTACGCGCGCCTGGCCGCCACGGCGCAGCAACTCACCGGCCGCGACCTGGCGCGCCGCGTCACGCATCCGGCACCCGCCTATGGCACGCCGCGCGACTTGGCTGACGACCTGGCCATCATCGCCACGTCGCTGTCCGCACACCACGCCGCGCCCATCGCACGGCTGCGCCTGTCGGGGCTGCAGCAAGCGGTAGAGGTGTTCGGCTTTCACCTGGCCACGGTCGACTTGCGGCAAAGTTCCGACGTGCACGAGCGCGTGCTGGGCGAACTGTTCAAGCGCGCCGGCGCACTGCACGACGGCAAGCCGGTGGACTATGCCCAGTTGGATGAAGACGCGCGCGTGGCCTTGCTGCGCGCCGAACTGGCGCTGGCGCGTCCGCTGGTTTCGCCGTGGATCACCTACAGCGAAGAAACCACGCGCGAACTGGCCGTGTTGCGCGCCGCGGCGGCCGGCCGCGCCCGCTACGGCAACCTGGCGGTGCAGCAGACCATCGTGTCGCATACCGAGACTCTGAGCGATTTGCTCGAGGTGCTGGTGCTGCAGAAAGAAACCGGCCTGATCGTCGATCCGGACCCCGGCACCCATATCGCTTCGGGCGACGGCTTGATGGTGGTGCCGCTGTTCGAGACTATTCCCGACTTGCAGCGCGGCCCGGAAATCATGGCCGCCTGGCTCGACCTTCCCGAGGTGCGCCAACGCGTCAAGCTGGCGCAGGACGGTACCCAGGAAGTCATGCTGGGCTATTCCGACAGCAACAAAGACGGCGGCTTCCTGACCTCGAACTGGTCGCTGTACCAGGCCGAACGCGCGCTGGTGGATGTGTTCAGCGCGCGAGGCGTGCGCCTGCGCCTGTTCCATGGCCGTGGCGGCTCGGTGGGCCGCGGCGGCGGCTCCAGCTTCGATGCCATCCTGGCGCAGCCCCCCGGCACCGTGGCTGGCCAACTGCGCCTGACCGAGCAAGGCGAAGTCATCCAGAGCAAGTACAAGGACGCCGAGGTCGGCCGCTGGCACCTGGAACTGCTGGTGGCGGCCACCCTGGAATCGACCCTGGCGCCGCGCGCGGCCGCGACCAGCGCCGAAGACGCGCACATGGCGCACTACGGGCCGGCCATGTCGTTCATGTCGGACACCGCGCAGCGCAGCTATCGCGGCCTGGTGTACGACACGCCCGGGTTTGCCGAATATTTCTTCGCCGCCACGCCCATCGCCGAAATCGCCGGCCTGAACATCGGCTCGCGCCCCGCCTCGCGCAAGCAGGGCCAGCACATCGACGACCTGCGCGCGATCCCATGGGGCTTCTCATGGGCGCAATGCCGCCTGATGCTGACCGGCTGGTACGGCGTAGGCTCGGCCATCGAGGCCTATCTGGAAACCGGCGCCCCCGGCGTCCCCCGCTCGCGCCGCGCGCGCCTGGCCCAGTTGCGCGAAATGGCGCGCGAATGGCCGGCCTTTCGCACGCTGCTGTCCAATATGGAAATGGTGCTGGCCAAGTCCGACCTGGCCATCGCGGCGCGCTACGCGCAACTGGTACCCAACCGCTCGCTGCGCAATCGCATCTTCGGCCAGATCAGCGCCGAACATGGCCGCACCGTCGCTATGCTGCGCCTGCTGACGCAGCGCGAATTGCTGGCCGACAACCCCGCGCTGCTCGCGTCCCTGCGCGAACGCTTCGCCTACATCGACCCGCTGAACTACCTGCAGATCGAGCTGATCCGCCGCTACCGGAACGCGCAGCGCGACGGCACGGCAGAGCCCGACAAGCGGGTGCGCAGCGCCATCCATCTAACGATCAACGGCATCGCGGCTGGATTGCGGAACTCCGGCTAGCCGGCGTCGTTTCAGGTACGCACATAGAGGTACCGGCAGGCTGGCCGCAACGCAGGTCCCCCGACTTGGCGCCCTGCCCGGTTTCTTAGTACTATCCCTAAACAAATTCTATATACGTACAAATGTTCGTATATAGAACACCACGATTTCCGGCCCGCGTACGGAAGGCCTCAGTACGGGATGCGCCCTGCCGCGCCCGCCCCTTACGCGAGCATCTCGAGAGCGTATCGACATGGATATTCCTATCCAGAGCCTGGCCGTGGTCGGCGCGGGTGCCATGGGCAGCGGCATCGCTGCCCTGTTTGCCGCGCGAGGGCTCGACGTCGTCTTGATCGACCCCGTGCCTGGCGCACTGGAACGCGCCGCCGGCGTCATCGACCGGCAACTGGGCGTCTATGCCCCCGATGCGGTGGCCGAGACGCGACGCCGCATCCGCATGGAAGCCGGCCTGGAAGCGGCCTGCTCGTGCGACCTGGTCATCGAGGCCATTCCCGAAAAGCTGGAGCTCAAGCGCGACATCTTCGCCCGCCTGGACACCTTGTGCCGGACCGAAACGATCTTCGCCACCAATACCTCGGGCCTGTCCATCAACGCCATCGCCCAGGCTGTGACGCGCCGCGACCGTTTCGTGGGCACGCACTTCTTCACGCCGGCCGACGTGATCCCGCTGGTGGAAGTGGTACGCAATGACGACACCTCGACGACCACCGTGGAACGCGTGATGGCCGCCCTGCGCGGCGTCGGCAAGCGCCCCGTGCTGGTCAACCGCGATATTCCCGGATTCATCGCCAACCGCATCCAGCATGCGCTGGCGCGCGAGGCAATCTCGCTGCTGGAACAAGGCATTGCCAGCGCCGAAGACATAGACGAAGTAGTCAAGTGGAGCCTGGGCATCCGCCTGGCGCTGACCGGCCCGTTGGAACAGCGCGACATGAATGGCATCGACGTGCATCACGCCATTGCCACTTATCTGTATCCCGACCTGGAAAACCGCACGACGCCTTCGCCCCTGCTGGCCGAGAAAGTCGCCAGCGGCCAGATCGGCGCCAAGGCCGGCCAGGGCTTCTATGCCTGGCCCGCCGAGCGCCGCGAACAAGTGCTGCGCGACAAGAGCGCGGCCCTGGGTGAATTGGTGGCCTGGTTGAACAGCCGGCAAGCCCAGTGACACCCCGCTTTCCCTATTTGTTTACCTGACCTGGCGGGCCGTTCCGCCAAGCGGCCGCCACGCGCGGCCGTGCGCCGCGGCCCACCTGAACACACACGCCTTACCGGAGCAAGTTGGAGGCAGTATGAATAGATTGACGTCCTTTTTTACGGAGCTGATGCGCAAGTACCTGCCCGATCCCTTTGTGTTCGCCATTGCGCTGACGCTGCTGACCGTGCTGATGGCCATGGGCATCGAAGGCCAGGGCCTGGGCCAGATCACCCGCGAATGGGGCAAGGGCTTCTGGAGCCTGCTGGCCTTCACTACACAGATGGCGGTGATCCTGGCCATGGGCTATGTGCTGGCGACCGCGCCGCTTACCGACCGCCTGCTGGACCGCATCGTAAGCCTGGTGCACCAGCCGCGCACGGCCATCATCGTGGCCACGCTGGTGGGCGGCATCGGCAGTTACCTGAATTGGGGCTTCGGCCTGGTGATCGGCGGCATCGTGGCCAAGAAGCTGGCGCTGAAGGTCAAGGGCGTGCACTACCCGCTGATCATCGCGGCCGCCTACAGCGGCTTCACCATGTACGGCCTGGGGCTGTCGGCCAGCATTCCGGTACTGATCGCCACTCCCGGGCATCCCATGGCCGACCAGATGGGCGTGGTGCCGCTGTCGGAAACGATTTTCTCACTGCCCATGCTGCTGACCAGCCTGGCCATCATCGTGACCTTGCCGCTGCTCAATGCGTGGCTGCACCCGCGCCAGGGCGACCCGGTCACAGAGGTGGACCCGGCCATCGACAAGCCGACCGAAGCACCCGCGCCCAGCGAGCTGGCCGAGCAAAACACCATTGCCTCGAAACTGAACAACAGCCGCATCCTCAGCCTGCTGATCGGCCTGCTGGGCATGGCCTACGTGGCCTTCCATTTCGTGGATGGCGGCTCGCTGGACCTGAACCTGATCAACTTCATCATCCTGTTCCTGGGCATCATCCTGCTGGGCACGCCGGCCGCCTACGTGGCCAAGCTCAACGACGGCATCAAGACCATCTCGGGCATCATTCTGCAATACCCCTTCTACGCGGGCATCATGGCCATCATGGCCGGCTCGGGGTTGGTGAACACCATCTCGCACGTGTTCGTCGATGTGGCCACGCCGGGCACGCTGCCGTTCTGGGGCCTGATCAGCTCGTTCTTCATCAATTTCTTCGCGCCCTCGGGCGGCGGCCACTGGGTGATCCAGGGCCCGTTCATGATCGACGCCGCGAAGGAAATCGGCAGCGCGATCAACCAGACGTCGATGGCAGTGATGCTGGGCAACGCCTGGAACGACCTGGTACAGCCATTCTGGATCCTGCCCGCGCTGGCCCTGTCGAAACTGAAGCTGCGCGACGTGATGGGCTACACCGTCATCATGATGCTATGGGTGGGCGTCATCCACATCGCCGCCGTGCTCTCGTGGGGCATCCTGACCCACTGATCCGCAAGAGGCTACCCCTATGAAACCCAAAGCTTATCTGGTAACCGGCGGCAGTGCCGGCATAGGCGCCGCCATCGTGCGCGCGCTGCTCGATGCTGGCCACCGCGTCGTCAACATCGATTACCGCCTGCCCGACAACCCGCCCGAAGGGCTGGTGTCGATCCAGGCCGACCTGACCGACGAGGCGCAGGCCAAGGCGGCAGCCGCGCAGGCCACCCGCGAGCACGCCATCATCGGGCTGGTGAACAACGCCGGCGCCACCCGGCCCGGCACCGCCGACACCGCGACCCTGGCCGACCTGGATTATGTGGTGGCGCTGCACCTGCGCACCGCGCTGATCCTGGTGCAGGCTGTGCTGCCCGACATGCGCGCGGCCGGCTTCGGCCGCATCGTCAACATGTCTTCGCGCGCGGCGCTGGGCAAGCCGGACCGCGTGGTGTATTCGGCCACCAAGGCCGGCCTGGTCGGCATGACCCGCACGCTGGCCATGGAACTGGGCGGCGACGGCATCACCGTCAACGCCATCGGCCCCGGCCCAATCGCCACCGATCTGTTCCGCAACAGCAATCCCGATGGCGCGCCGCAAACGCAGCGCATCATCAACAGCATCGTGGTCAAGCGGCTGGGCACGCCGGAAGACGTGGCGCGCGCCGCGATGTTCTTCCTGTCGCCCGACAACGGCTTCGTGACCGGGCAGATGCTGTATGTATGCGGCGGCACCACGCTGGGCGTGGCACCGGTCTGAATGAACCGGCGCGCCGCCTTCGACTTGGCCTGCCGCGCTTCAGCGGCGCCGCAACGCCTGGTCGATATGCTCGGCCGCACGGCGCAGCGGCGGCAGGAACGCGTCCAGCATGGCGGCGCGCGAAAAACGGTTGGCATGCCCGCTGACATTCATGGCGCCGATCACGCGCCCGGCCCGGTCGACGATGGGCACCGCCACCGACTGCAGGCCGGGTTCCAGTTCCTGCACCACGCAAGCGTAGCCATCGGCGCGTACCTGGGCCAGGATGCGCTTGAGCTTGCCCAGGTCGGTAACGGTGTGCGGGGTCAACGCGCGGATATCGCTGGCGGCCAGCACGCGGTCTTGTTCGGCCGGCGGCAAGCCGGCCAGCAGCACGCGGCCCATCGACGTCACCCAGGCCGGCAGCCGGCTGCCCACCGACAGGTTGATGCTCATGACCTTGTGGGTGGAAAGGCGCAAGATGTACACCACATCGGTGCCGTCCAGCACCGATACCGAACACGATTCGCGCGTGGCCTCGGCCACTTCTTCCATGTAAGGCAAGGCCAGGTCCCACAGCGGCGTGGCCGACAAGTACGAGTAGCCCAGCTCGAGAATGCGCGGGGTGAGCGCGAACTTGCGATCGTCCATGGACACATAGCCCAGGTGCACCAGGGTCAACAAGATGCGGCGCGCGCCCGCGCGCGTCAGGCCGCAGGCGGCCGCCACCTCGGACAGCGTCATTTGCGGGCGCTGCGGGCCAAATGCCCGGATCACCGACAGCCCGCGCGCGAACGACTGCACGTAGGTATCGCTGGGTTGCTGGGTTTCTTGCGTATCGATAGCCATGCGCGCGGCAGCCCTGGTTACCGACCGGGAAGATGCCAGGCGCAGCCGCCTTGACACTCCCTGGTCACCATGAAACGATGTTCTTTGAAAGAACGAAAGTTCGAATAAAGAACAAATTATGACACGCCCTTTTTATCGCGGATACCCATGATCTCAAAGCTCGTTGCAAACGCGGCAGCCGCCCTGGCGGACGTACCCGACGGCGCCACCGTCATGATTGGCGGCTTCGGCACGGCCGGCCAGCCGATGGACCTGATCGACGCCCTGCTTGAACAAGGCGCCAAGGACCTGACCATCATCAACAACAACGCCGGGAACGGCACCACCGGCCTGGCCGCGCTGCTGGGCGCGGGCCGGGTACGCAAGATCATCTGCTCGTTTCCGCGCCAGGCCGACTCGCAAATTTTCGACGGCCTGTATCGCAGCGGCAAGATCGAACTCGAGCTGGTGCCGCAAGGCAATCTGGCCGAGCGCATCCGCGCCGCCGGCGCCGGCATCGGTGCCTTCTTCACGCCTACCGGCTACGGCACACCGCTGGCCGATGGCAAGGAAGTGCGCGAGATCAACGGCCGCCATTACGTACTTGAATACCCCCTGCATGCCGACTACGCGCTGATCAAGGCCGAGCGCGGCGACCGCTGGGGCAACCTGGTATACCGCAAGACGGCGCGCAACTTCGGCCCCATCATGGCCAGCGCCGCGCGTGTGGCGGTTGCCCAGGTGCGCGAGATCGTCGAACTGGGCGAGCTCGACCCCGAAACCGTCGTCACCCCCGGTATCTTCGTCAAGCGCGTCGTGCAGATCGACGCCGCCCCGGCCGCCAAGGAGCAGCAATGAGCAGCAAACTGACCCGCGACCAGATCGCCGCCC